>DGBM01000109.1:1861-9972 GCA_002384765.1 Demequinaceae bacterium UBA4004 | reverse complement strand
AGATCTCGATCGAGGACGACACCGACGTCGCCTTCACGGAGGACGTGGCGCAACGCTACGCATCGTACGGCTGGGACGTGCAGACCGTTCAGTGGCGCCGGGACGGCGCCTATGTGGAGGATGTGCACGGCCTCAACGACGCCATCGCCGCCGCCAAGGCCGATACCGCTCGCCCGTCGATCATCATCCTTCGCACCATCATCGGCTGGCCGTCCCCGGGCAAGCAGAACACCGGGAGCGTGCACGGGGCAAAGCTCGGCGACGCCGAACTGAAGGCAACCAAGCGTGCGCTGGGATGGGATCCCGACCAATCCTTCGTCGTCGATGACACGGTGCTGGCCCACACTCGCGAACTCGCACAGCGGTCGCGTACGGTCCGAGACCAGTGGCAGTCCGAGTTCGACGCGTGGGCGGAACGTCACCCGGAGCGCAAGAGTCTTCTCGATCGCCTCATGAGCGGCCAGTTGCCCGAAGGGATCGAGAGTTTGCTTCCGCATTTTGAACCGGGCACGTCGATCGCGACGCGCGCCGCGTCCGGCGCCGTCATCAACGCGCTCGCGGCCCCGCTTCCCGAACTGTGGGGAGGGTCCGCGGACCTGGCCGACTCGAATCTCACGACCATCCACGACGCAGCGTCGTTCAACCCCACCCGACGCGGAACGGCCGCCTGGCCCGCCGATCCGTACGGACGAGTCCTGCACTTCGGTATTCGTGAGCACGCGATGGCGGCGATCCTGAACGGCATCGTTCTTCACGGACCCACGCGAGTCTTCGGAGGCACCTTCCTGATCTTCAGTGACTACATGCGGCCGTCAGTCCGGCTCGCTGCGCTCATGGGCATTCCCAGCATCTTCGTATGGACCCACGACTCCATGGGCCTGGGCGAGGACGGCCCGACCCACCAACCGGTGGAGCATCTCGCGTCGTTGCGGCTCATCCCCCACCTCGCCGTCGCGAGACCGGCCGACGCCGATGAAGTGAGTGCGGTCTGGCTGGAGGCTCTGCGGCGGACCAACGGCCCCACCGGCATCGTGCTGACCCGTCAGGCGGTGCCCGTGCCGGATCGTGCCGCCGACGCCGCTCAGGGCCTCGCTCCAGCGCAACTCGCCTCCAAGGGCGCATACGTCCTCGCTGACGCCCCGCAGGGCAGGCCCGACATCATTGTGATTGCCACGGGATCTGAGGTCCAACTCGCTCTTTCAGCCCGTGAGATCCTCGCTCGCGAAGGCGTGGAGGCGCGCGTCGTCTCGGCACCGTGCCTCGAGTGGTTTGCCGAGCAGACGTCCGAGTACCGCAACGCAGTGTTGCCACCGGACGTGAAGGCTCGGGTGGCGGTGGAGGCCGGTGCGGCAGGCGGCTGGCGCGAGTTCACCGGCGACGCAGGTGAGATCGTCTCGATCAATGAATATGGGGCGTCAGCAAGCGGTCCCGAACTCTTTGAGCGCTTCGATATCACCGTCGGCGGCGTCGTCAGCGCGGCCCACCGCTGCCTCGAACGGCTCCGCGCCTGACCGGTCACGTCCAGGCGCTGGGCGAGGTGCGCTGATCGGAACCGACTGCTGAGAGTTGAGCAGTGGTGGCCTACTGGAGCCGTATGAGCACCTTCACCTCGTGGCCCGATTCGGAGGCGGCGAAGGCCTCGCTCACCTGCTCCACCGGGAACTCCTTGGTGACCATCGCTTCGGCATCCACGGCGCCGGAACCAATGATCTCCATCGCCCGTCGATAGTCCTCGGCCAGGTAGGTCGCCGCGCCCTGGAGGGCAATCTGCCTGTCCTGCAAGTGCGGAATGTTGACCGTGACGGGCTTCGCGGGAACGCCCACGATGACGACGACGCCTCCGTAGGCGACCATCGCCACGGCCGCGTCCACGGTGGGTTGGATGGCGACGCAGTCGAAGACGGCGTCGGCGCTTTCGCCCAACGCTTCGCGCACCTGGGCCGCCACGTCCGGGTCGGCCGCGTCAACCGTGGCATCCGCCCCCGCACGTTCGGCGAGCGCCCGCTTGTCGGCGAGCACATCGGTCACCACGATCTTGCGAGCACCCGCGGCCCTCGCTGCCGACAGCATGAGCAGACCGATGGTGCCGGACCCGAGGATCGCGACAGTCTTGCCCGACAGGTCACCCGCGAGCCCGGTCGCGTGGACGGGGGTCGAGAGGGGTTCGATCAGCGCCGCCTGGTGGTCGGTGAACTCCGCGGGCACCTTGTGTAGGCGGGACGCATCGCACGTGAAGTTATCGGCCATGCCTCCTTCGCGGTAGCCGCAGCCGAAGAACCGCAGGTTCTCGCACACGTTGTGGTGGCCCGCCAGACACACCTTGCAGGTGCCGCACGGAAGTGTCGGCTCGGGTGTGACCCTGTCGCCCACGGCGACCGAGGTGACGTCGGCGCCGACGGCCACGACAACTCCTACCACCTCGTGCCCCGGGTAGTACGGCAGGGCAATAGCGGGGTGCTGGCCGTGCAACGCATGGGTATCGGATCCACAGACGCCCGACACGATCGTCGCAACGAGCGCCTCGTGAGGCTCGGGAACCGGAGTGTCTTCCGTAACGAGCGTGACCACGCCCTCGGACGGGACGTGTACGCGGCGGCGGCGCGCGGGGATGTTCGGCATCATTCTTCCAACTTTCCTAGGTGGCCCGTCTGCCCAGGGCCAGCATTCACAGTGAGCGACTCACGCTCGCCCTTGGTGGCGCCGAAGGGCCAGCCGCGTCGCGTTGGCGTGCCCCGTGCGATCGGCACGGCCCGTCCATTGCTTCGCGCAACGCGCGCCTTCACTCACGCCCATTCCGGCTTCAATGCGCGGCGACGTCAGATCCGGATCACGGCGTCGTCGTTGTAAATCTACGTTAGATCAATCAGGTTTTAACCCCAATATCACACAAACATACCGCGGAGTCCTCACGTCCGCAACGGCGACCGACGGGGGCCGGGATCGTCGCGAACATCATGAAGGCACCGACACTGTGATGGCGGGCGGCATCTCCCACCGATCGCGATGGGCAGAAGTTCAATTTCTGTGCCGAGGGATGCGCCAGGGCCGTCGAAGCCGGGCAAGTGCACCACCACTGACGAACAACACGAGGCGCCTGGGGCAGCGGCCCCAAAAAAGCTCCCGCCCACTCCGGTCGGGAAACTCGTGGGCCGCCCGTCCAGAAACCACTACATGTCTGGCGCCATGTCCGCGAAGTGGGCGTAGTCCTTCTTAAAGGCGACGGAGATGGTCTTGGTGGGACCGCCGCGGTGTTTGGCGACGATGAAGTCGGCCTCGCCTGGGCGATTCTCGTAGTCGTAGGCGTCCTCGCGGTGCAACAGGATCACGATGTCGGCGTCCTGCTCAATTGCACCCGATTCGCGCATGTCCGACAGCATGGGCTTCTTCTCCGTGCGCTGCTCGGGACCGCGGTTCAGCTGCGAGATCGCGATGACCGGCACCTGAATCTCCTTGGCCAGCAGCTTGAGGGCGCGCGAGAACTCGGACACCTCTTGCTGGCGCGACTCGACGCGCTTGCCTGAGCTCATGAGCTGCAGGTAGTCGACCACCACGAGCTTGAGGTCGTGCTGCTGCTTGAGGCGGCGGCACTTGGCGCGGATCTCCATGAGCGACATGTTCGGGCTGTCGTCGATGAACATGGGCGCCTTGGCGATACGCGCGGCCGTGCTCGCCAGCCGCTCCCAGTCGTTGGGGCTCATCGGGCCCTTGGTGAGTTGCGTGAGCTTCACCTTGGACTCCGCGGAAAGCATGCGCTTGGTGATCTCTTCCCGGCTCATTTCCAGCGAGAACAGCACGGATGCCTTGCCGGCATGGATCGATGCCGCGCGCGCGATGTCGAGGCCGAGGGTCGACTTACCGATGGCAGGACGGGCCGCGATGACGATCATCTGGCCGGCCTGGAAGCCGCCCGTGAGCTCGTTCAGCTCCGTGAATCCGGTGGGGATGCCCAGCATCTGGCCGTCCCGGCGCGACGCGGCGTCGATCTCCTCAAGCGTGTGCTCCATCAGTTCGCCGATGGGCAGGTAGTCCTCGGAGTTGCGCCGCTCCGTGACCGCGAACACCTCAGCCTGGGCGCTGTCGACCACATCATCCACCTGGGCGCCGTCGGCGTCGTAACCCATGTTGGCGATGCGGGTGCCAGCCTCCACCAGGCGGCGCAAGATCGACTGTTCGCGCACCAGTCGGGCGTAATAGCCCGCCGACGCCGCGGAGGGCACGATCGAAATGAGCGTGTGGAGGTACTCGGCACCGCCCACGCGGGCAAGTTCCCCGGACCGTTGAAGCTCTGCGCCCACCGTGAGGGCATCCACCGGGTCGCCCGAGTTGTACAGCGTGATGGCGGTGTCGAAGATGGTCTCGTGCGCGGGGCGGTAGAAATCGTCCGCGCGCACCGATTCGATGACGTCGGCCATCGCATCCTTGGACAGCATCATGGAGCCCAACACCGACTGCTCGGCGTCCAGGTTCTGCGGCGGCGTACGCTCCAAGCCCCGCGGCGAATACGAGGCCTCAAGCTCCTCTACTGACACGCGCGCATCGCCTCCATTCTTGTCGCCAGGGAACCCACAAGGTTGGTGAGGCGAGCCTGTCACCCGGGTGTGACACGTCAACGTAGTGAAGCCCGGCCACCCCCCACAAATGCTCCGGGGTGGACGGCCGGTGGATAGCGGTGGACACAGGCTGACACGCATGGGGACAGTCTCGTGGTTCCTGTGGATGAGCTTGTGAATTGTTTCCGCTCAGCGCGAATCTATGCATTTTTACCAGGTACTTTGACGCCACACAGCATGGGGAAAACTCCGCTTGAAAATCATCGGCGTGTCGCCTCTCGGCGTGTCGCGGGCATCGGCGCCGGACACGACAAAGCCCCGGGATTCCCCACCTCGCCGGAGCGAGCTGGGGGGCGTCCCGGGGCGTGTCACACCGCCTTAAGACGCGGCAACCACCTTGACGTCGACCGTGGCGACCACGCCGTCGTGCAGCGACACCTTGACCTGGTAATCGCCCAGCGCCTTGATCGGCTGCCCGATCTGAATGCGACGCTTGTCCACCAAGGCACGGGTGCCGATGGCGTCCGCAATCTCGGCCGTCGTGATCGCACCGAAGAGTCGACCGGACGGGCCGGCGTTCGCCGTAACGGTCACGGGGTTGGACTGCAGTGAATCGCGGGCGGCCTGGGCCTCCTCGATGCTTGCGAGTTCACGGCCCCGACGCGCAACGCGCATCGAGTCGATGGACTTCTCTGCGCCTGCGGACCACGGGGTGGCCAGCTTGCGGGGAACCAGGAAGTTGGTGGCGTAGCCGTCCTTGACCTCGACCACGTCGCCCGCGGTGCCGAGACCGGCGACCTCGTGCGTGAGAATGAGTTTTGCCATGTCAGCGCCCCTTAGCGGCCGGAGCCGGCGTAGGGGAGCAGTGCGAGCTCGCGCGCAACCTTGATGGCGCGGGCGATCTGGCGCTGTTCCTGGACGGTGACACCCGTGACGCGGCGCGAACGGATCTTGCCGCGGTCGGAGATGAACTTGCGCAGCAGCGCAGTGTCCTTGTAGTCGATCGTCTTGACCTTGGCGGCCTTGAGCGGGTTGACCTTCTTACGCGGCTTACGCGTGTCGATCTTTGCCATGCTTGTCTTTCCTTACATCAAGAAGTGGGGCGACTCGTTGTCGCTTTTAGAACGGGGGCTCGTCTGACGCGGGGGCCGAGGCCCATGGGTCGTTGTCCGAACCGCCTGCGGGAGTGCTGGCCGAGCCACCACCCTGACCGCCACCGCCGAAGCCACCGCCACCCTGACCGCCGCCACGCGGCGTGCGCGTGACCTTGGCGGTGGCGTAGCGGAGAGACGGGCCGACCTCGTCGACCTGCATCTCCATGACGGTGCGCTTTTCACCATTGGCTTCCCACGAGCGCGCCACGAGCCTGCCGGTCACGACGACTCGCATGCCCTTGGTAAGCGACTCGGCCACATTCTCTGCGGCCTCGCGCCACAGGGAGCAGCGCATGAACAGGGTGTCTCCGTCCTTCCAGTCGTTCGACTGACGGTCGAACGTGCGTGGAGTGGACGCGACCGTGAAGTTCACGACGGCGGCCCCTGACTGAATGAATCGCAGTTCGGGGTCTCCGGTGAGGTTTCCCACCACGGTGATCTGAGTGTCGCCTGCCATGTCTTATCCCTGTCGTCTCGTGGAGTTGCCGGTGCTAGTGGGCGTCGGGACGCAGCAGCTTCAGACGCAGGATGGTCTCGTTCAGACCAAGCTGGCGCTCAAGCTCCTTTGCCGTCGCGGACTCCGCGGTGAAGTTGATGACCGCGTAGACGCCATCGCTCTTCTTCTTGATGGGGAAGGCCAGACGGCGTCGGCCCCACACGTCGAGGTTGTCGACGGTGCCCTTGTCGTGAGTGACCACGGCGAGGTACTTCTCGAGCGACGGCTTGACCGTACGCTCGTCCACCTCGGGGTCAAGGATGACCATCATTTCGTACTTGCGCATAGATAACCCACCTCCTCTGGACTAGACGGCTACGGACGTTCCGTAGCAGGAGGGTGACGCTAGCAGTGGCCGAGACGGCGGGAGCCGACGCGACCACCAGACAAGAGTACAGGGTGCGACCCGCATGCGCGAGACCCGATGTGACTCGACAAGTAGGCTCAACGCGTGACATCTTCCCTCACTGCGCTCCGGTTGGAACCCATCGCCGGCGACGCCTTCGAGACCATGGTTCACGACGCCGGCCACACCGTCCCCGTCGAACAGGCTCCCGTGTGGGACGCCTTCGACGCGGCGATCGCAGGGCGTTCGCCGTGGGGTCGGCTCGCGGCGTATGACGCGCACGACCGCCCCGTCGCCGTCGTGGCGCTTTCCGAGTATCCCGGCAGGGGCTTCAGTTATCTGTGGGCGAAGCACGGTCCCATCTGGCTCGAGACCCCCACAGCCGACGCGGAACGGGCGCTTCGCGTGGCCCTGCGGGCGTACATCGCGAAGCAGGCCCCGCGGATCGCGTTCGTGCGTCTCCACATGCATCACGACGCCGCCGACGTGCGCCCGCTGCTTCAGTCGGTCACGTACGACGAGACGGTCGAGGTCGATCTGACGCCGGCGGAGGACGAGATCATGCTCGCCATGGGCAAGACGGGGCGCAAGAAGCTGCGCCGCACGCTCCGCGACGAGGGCTTCGCGCTCAGCGAGGAAAGCGACATCTCCCGCGAGGGCTTCGAGGAGCTCTACGGCATCTACCGCGAGACCGCGGAGCGCGACGGCTTCGGCATCTACCCCGCCGACGTCTACTTCTCCATGCTCACGACGCTGGGGGACGCGGCGCGACTGTTCGTGGCACGACGAGTCGACGCTGCAGGCACCGACGCTGCAGGNNTCGCTCAAGGCGGAGGGCGGCACCCGCTACGACATGATGGGCGTGGGTTCCGCTAAGGCGCCGCAGTTGATGGGAGTGCGCCAGTTCAAACTCCAATTCGCCGACCAGACCACGCCGGTGGATCCGGCGTGGGACGTGCCGGTCAAACCCTTGACATACCGCATCCTGACGTGGGCGCTCGCGGCAAAGAGACTGGTCCAGGGGCGCCGATGACCTACGGAAACGACGACTTCGTTCCCGTCCTGCTGGGCACCGGCGTGGGCGCCTACAACATTGCGCGCAGCCTCCACGAGGCCTTCGGCGTGCGCAGTCTGGCACTCGGCAGGGTCGCCCTGCGGGAGACCTCCCATTCGCGCATCGTGGACGTGCGAGCGTCGCGGGAGTTCGACCACCCCGAGGCGGTGGTCAGCCACCTGCTCGCGCTCGCGGACGAGTTCCCCGGACGCACCCTGCTGCTCATCGGGACGGTCGAGTACTACGTCAACGTGCTGATCGACCATCGCGAGCAACTGGGCGAGCGCTTCGTGATCCCGCTCGTGGATCGCGCGCTCGCGGACCGACTCATCAACAAGACCGACTTCTACGCGACGTGCGACGCGCTCGGCGTGCCCCACCCGCGCAGCGTCGTCCTCGCGCCGCATGCACACGGAGACGCGAGTGTCGGCACGGATCTGCCGTTCGCCTACCCCGTGATCCTCAAGCCGTCCAACACCGACGTCTACCCGCGTCTCAGCTTCGAGGGCAA
>DGBM01000109.1:0-1760 GCA_002384765.1 Demequinaceae bacterium UBA4004 | reverse complement strand
ACCATGGTGGGCAACAACAACGCCATCCTCGCGGTGGACGATCCGGACCTGGCCACCTCTCTTGCCACGCTGCTCAACGCGGTGGGGTATACCGGAAGCGCCAACTTCGATGTGATGCACGACCGCCGCGACGGCGTCAGCAAGGTGCTCGAGCTCAACCTGCGCCAAGGGGCGACGTCGTATTACGCGATGGCTGCGGGCGGCAACATCCCCGAACGGATCGTCCGCGACTGGATCTACGGAACGCCCCTGACGTACGCGGCGACCACGCAGGAACGCCTGTGGCTCAACCTGCCCTACCCGCTCGCGGTCATCTACGCGCCCCGCGGCCTGCGGTCCCGGGTGCGTGCGGCGGGACGCAAGGGCGCCAAGCACACCCTGTGGTATCGACCCGACATGAGCCTGAGGCGGCTGGTGAACGTGGTGCGCGTGGACCTGCGCTACTCGCTCAGCACCATCAAGCACGCCCACCGCGGCATGAATCGATGACCTCGAGGGTCTCCTGCGCGATTCCACGCGCGCGGTCGGCGGAGACGTTGGTCGGCAGGTTGACGATGCGGGCGACGATGTCCTCCGTCACGGCCGCGGCGCTGTCACCAGGGGCGTAGCCATAGACCGCGGGGTCCGCCACCCCGGGGAACAGCGCCGGGCGATACCAACTTCCGGCGACGATGCCGCGGCCACGCAGAGCGGCGATCACGGCGTCGGCGTCTACGTCGGCGGGAGCCAAGAAGGGAAATCGCACCAGGGGTTGACCGGTGCACACCCCGACGGGCAGAGCAAGTTCCGCGCCAAGCGTCCCCACGTACGCCTGGACGGCGGCGACGCGGTGGCGCTCGATGTCAAGAATGTGCTCCAACTGGGTCGCGACGCTCTTCATCACCCATCGGCTCGGTGAGGCCGGGCCGTGTGCAAGACCGCCGGCGGTCTCCTCCGGCGCCACAGCGGGAGCGAAGAGGCCCGCCCTGATGAGCATCGTCCGCAACGGTGAACGCACCGCCCCTGGAAGCCGGTTCACGAGCGCCAGCTGGTACCGGTACGTACGCGCGGCGAAGCGCAGGCGGACGCTCGGCGCCGTGAGGCCGGCCAGGCCTTCGACGATCGCCGCGCGAAGTTCAGGGTCACCAAGCTCGGGGCTGACCCACACCGCGCCGCCGAACTTGGTGGGGAGCATCTTCTCCACGCCAAAGGAGTGGAACGAGACGTCGGCCAGGGGCGTGCCGTCTTCCCCGTGCGCCATCCGGCCCACGCAGTGGGCGCTGTCCTCGCACACCAGCGCACCGACGTCGCGGGCGGCGCGCGCGACGCGTCGGGAAGTGTCGTCGTCAACGATGCCGAAGGTGTGCTGGATCACGACCGCGCCGGCACCCTCATCAAGCGCGAGTCGCTGCGGATCGATCGACAACGTGTCGGGCGAGACCTCGGCGTACCCGGGACTCAATCCCGCGACGAGGATCGGATCCACGGCCGTGGCGCAGGTGAGCAGTTGCGTCACCACCGACCGCCCGGGCCTGTGCGCCGCGAGCGCCGCGAATGTCTGCAGCATGCCGTAGCGGGCCTGGAACACGAGGAACCAGTCCTCCGCTCGGGTTCCGGTGAGCTCCGCAAGCCGACGCGTCACCTGGCCTTCGTGGCGAGCCATGGCTACGGCGCCAGCACCCCGACCGGTGGAACCGGCGGCGTGGGCTTCTGCGTCGGCACGGGCGTGAACTTCAGGTCGCGCTTCGGGGTCGGCGACGGCGTGGGGGTGGGGGTGGGGG
>DGBM01000126.1 GCA_002384765.1 Demequinaceae bacterium UBA4004 | reverse complement strand
GAACAGGTCCTCGGGGTAGCGCATATGGCTCATGAGATCCGAGGTCATCTCGGAGTACGGCACCAATGTTGACGGGAAGACCTTCTGCCACGTCTGCAGGATGGGATCCTCGGGATCCCAGGCGTACAGCGTCACGGAACCGTCATACGCGTCCACCGTCGCCTTGACCGNNCCTTGACCGAGTTGCGGATGTAGTTGAGCACGGCGGGATTGAGGGTGTCCGTGTTGGCGAACAGGTCCGCCGACGTCACCGTCGCCGCATAAGGAAAGTCGGGCGTCGAGGTGTAACCGTCGACGACCCACACCACTCGACCATCGACCACGGCGGGGTACGTCGTGGAGTCGAGCTTCAAGTACGGGGCCACACGCGATACGCGCTCAATAGGGTCGCGGTAATAGAGAATCTGCGACTCGTTCGTCACGCGGTCTGAGAACAGGATCTGCTGCTCGCCGAATTTGAGCGCGTACATCATCTTGGCGAACAGGTTCCCGATGACGGGTCCACCGTCACCCTGATAGGTGTTGTTGACCTGGCCACCAGCGTCGTCGTCCGGGAAGTCGAGCTCCCACGGAGCCGTGCCCTCTGGGGCACCCACGATCGAGTAGGCGGGAACGCTGTCACCGAAGTAGATGCGCGGCTCGTAATCTCCGAGCTCGCCCGTCGATGGAATGCCCGACTGGTAGAACTGCGGGCGACCGTCCGACGTCACCTTGTTGCCGTAGGCGGCCACGACTCCGAAGCCGTGCGTGAAGACCGTGGTGTCATTCACCCACGAACGGTTCTCCGCGCTCAGGCCGTCGAGGTTCAGCTGCCGCACCGCGATGACGGTGTCGCGCACCTCGTCGTTGATCCGGTAACGGTCAACGGTGAGGTTCTCGGGGAAGGAGTAGTACTGCTTGTTCTGCTGCAACTGCTGGAACGTAGGCGCCACCACGTTCGGGTCCAGCAGGCGGATCTGTGCAGTGGTGTCCGCATCTGCGCGCAGCGCGTCCGCGTTGGCCTCCGTGCGCGCCTGATATTGATTGACTTCAACGCCATCCAGGCCGTATGCGTGCAGGGTGGCGTCGATATCGCGTTGAATGTATGGCGCCTCGTACTCCTGGGCGTTCGGATCCACCTGGAAGTTCTGGACGATGGCCGGGTAGACGCCGCCGATGACGATGGCCGACAGCGCCATGAGACCCACGCCGGTGGCAGGGATCCGCCAGTCACCTCGCCAGATCACGAGCAGGAACATGACGGCGACGAGCACCGCGATGCCCGCCAGAATTGACCGTGCCGGAAGGATGGCATTCACGTCGGTGTAGCTGGCGCCAGCGAAGCGGTCTCCTTGATTGAGCACCAACGAGAAACGGTCGAGCACGTAGTTCCCGGCAATCGCGAGCATGACGATAAAGCCCAGGATTCCGAGTTGGGTGCGGGCGCCCTTGCTGGCCACGAACACTCGCCCACCACCGGAGATACCGCCGTACAACAGGTGCACGAACGCCGCGAGAACGGTGGACAGGATCGCGATCGCGAGCACAAAGCCGACGACGAGTCGCAGTACAGGCAAGGTGAAGACGTAGAACGAGGCATCCAGGTTGAACTGCGGGTCGGTGTACCCGAACGCCGTGCGGTTCATGAAGGCCAACACCTGATCCCAGCGCGCGGAGACGGCGCCGCCCGCGATGAGCCCCACGACCGCCGGAAGCACCAGGGTGACGACGCGCTCGATCGGGCGAATCTGCTCGCGGTACTGGTCGAGCGGCGTGTTACGCGACGCGGTCAGGGCCGGGCGAGCCGACTTGGCCCACCGCAGAGACCCCCACACGGCGACGCCCGCGACGACCGCTCCGATCGCGAAGAGTGCGATGCGCGCGACCCACTCGGTACGCCACACGGCGAAGTAGCCCACCTGGTCGTACCAGGCGGCCTCGGTCCAGACGTTGGCAAGCGCCACCGTCAGCACGGCGAGCACGGCCATCACGCCGATGGCGAGACCCAGCGGAGACCGGCGTCGGGGGACCGTGACGGGCCTCTTGCGGGGTGCGGGGCGGTCCTCGTCAAAACTCACGGGAAATCCTCATCCTTTGTTGTTGTCGGCGTTGCACCGTGGCAGCACCGAAGTGTCCTTCTTGCCGATTGCCACGATCGCGGCATAGGCGTCGTCCAGCGTGTCTACCGAATAAACGTCGAGACCGTCCGGAACGTGCCCCAACACCTCGTCGCAGTTCTCGACGGGCGCCAGGAAGTAGTCGGCACCCGCGGCTCGTGCGCCCAGCATCTTGAGGGCGATGCCGCCGATGGGGTACACCTGGCCGTCCACGTCGACCACTCCGGTGCCCGCCACGTGAGAGCCGTGGAGTTCGTCATCCGGGGTGAGTTGGTCCATGATCGCCAAGGCAAACATCATGCCGGCGCTCGGGCCGCCCACCTTGTCGATCCCCACCGTCACGTCGATCGGCGGATCGAAGCGAGGATCCACCGTGATGCCCATGCGGGCCGCGCCGTCGTAGTCGATCAGGTCAAACGAGACGGTCACCTCGTCGCCTGCGCGCCTGACCGTCAAGGTGATCGCATCGCCTGCCTGGTGGGAGTCCAGATACTCCGTCAGATCCCTGTAGGAGACGAGGCCCTTGCCGCCAGCGGCCACCAGGACGTCACCCACCTCGAGCTTTCCTTTGGCGTTCGACTCGTCGAGCACTTCCACCACGGAAATCTTCGCGGGGACCTCGTGGCCGAGTGCCTCGAGCGCGGACACCGTGGCGGACTCTTGTGACGTGATCCACTGCTGGGCGCTGCGGTCTTCGGACGCCTTCTGATCTTGCGGGCTGCCGAGCACCGCCTCGACAGGTTGCACCGTTCGCGAGGGAGAGAAAAACGCCTCGATGACGGCGCCCACGGTGAACCGCTGGGTGCTGGCATCGGACACCGACACCGTGGTCAATCGCAACTCGCCGCTCGACGGGTAGGTCGTGGCTCCATCAATCTGAACGAGCGGCACGTCGTTGGATGCGGAGAGGGTGTCGAACGTCGGTCCCGGCCCCTCGATCGCGTATTGCGAGGGAACCACCGTCAGCGCCGCCAGCAGGAGCGATGCCGCCAAACCGGTGGCCGCCATGACGTTGGCACGGCGGGAAGGAGGCTGCTCTGACAGCGACAGGTGCACATCGTCCCTCGGCTCGCTCACACCCCCATCATTGCCCATAGCGAACGGAAGCCCCAATCGGGGCCCCCGTTCGTTACGGTGGTGACTGGTGGGGACGCCGATGCGAGGAGACGAGATGGCGGACGCTGATGAGCAGTGGATGAGGCTGCTCCGAGAGCTCTTTGGCGAGGACGCTGAGGCAGCACTCGATCAAATGCGCCAGATGGGCATGGATCCTGCCGCCTTGGCTCAGGCATCGGGGATGTCCAACGCGCCCGGAATGATGGATCACATGCTGAGCCAGATTCGCGCGCTGATGAGCCAGTCGCAAGGCGAGGACGTCAACTGGACGCTCGCGCACGATGTGGCACGCGGCGTCGCCGCTCAGGGCGGCGACCCCATGGTCAGCGCGGCACAGGCCCGCGAGTACCGCGCCGCGGTGACCGAGGCGGAGTTGTGGCTCGATACGGCGACAGATTTCGATCCCTCCCGCGCTCAGCCCGCCGTGTGGAGCCGCGCCGAGTGGGTCGAGGCGACGTTGCCGAAGTGGAGGTATCTGGCCGGACCCGTCGCGTCAAGCGTATCGCTGGCACTCGGAGGGGTCCTCAGTGACGAATCGGGAATGCTCGATGGGCCGAACGCTCAGGGTCTGATCGGTTCCGTGAGCCCCACCGTGTGCGGCATGCACATGGGCCAAGCGGCAGGCGCCATGGCTCGTGAAGCCTTCGGCGCGACCGACCTCGGGATCCCTCTCCTCGACGAGGCACGTGTGGTGATGGTTCCCCTCGAGGTCGAGAAATTCGCCGAGGGACTCGACATCGACCTGGCCGATGTGCGGCTCTTCCTCGCGCTTCGCGAGGCGGCGCACGTGCGCCTCTTCGCGTCGGCCCCATGGTTGCCGGGGCAGTTGCACGCCGCCATCGAGCGTTATGCGCGCGGAGTCGCCGTCGACCTCGATGCGCTCGACAACGCAGTGCGCAAGGCCGGCATGGGAGACCCGGCGGCCCTTCAGAAGGCCCTCACGACCGGCATCTTCACGCCCACCCCCACGCCCGAGCAGACCCAAACCCTTGAGTCGATCGAGACGTGGCTCGCCCTCATCGAGGGCTGGGTCGACGAGGTGACCACTCGCGCAGCGGCCCCACATCTGCCCGCCTTGGGCCAACTGCGGGAGATGATGCGGCGCAGGCGGGCCGCGGGAGGACCGGCGGAGGACACTTTCTCCGCCCTCTTGGGCCTCAACCTGCGCCCGCGCAGGCTTCGTGACGCCGCTGGCATGTGGTCCATGCTGACCAACCGGATGGGAACCTCCGCGCGGGACGCGCTGTGGCGCCACCCCGATCTGTTGCCTGAGGCGGAGACGCTCGCGGACTGGAGGACGTGGGTCGACGGGGTCACGGGCGAGAATCGAGCCGACGACATCGATCGCGAAATCGAGGCCCTCTTGAGCGGAACGTGGGAAGGGCCGGGAGACGACGAAGAAGGCGATTCCGACACGGCGAGCGGTGCTTAGCGGGTATTGTCGGCTTCCGCGTCTACGCTTGACGCAACGGACCCCCGGTTGGGGACCAGCGGCACACGCCGCACACCGGCAAGAAGGAGAAGGCTCATGGCCGACAAGTACCAGGGCGAGTTTTACTGCGTGAAGTGCAAGGCCAAGCGCACCACCGAGGGTGACGTTGTGGTTTCAGAGAACGGGCGCCGCATGGCCAAGGCCGTGTGCCCCGAGTGCGGCACCAAGTTGAACCGCATCCTCGGCAAGGCGTAACTCGCGCCCACCGACGTCAGGGCCGGGCATCCTGATGGGGTGCCCGGCCTTCGTCGTGCCCGGAGTGCGGTGAAGCCCCCCGCGCCGCTGGACCTGTGGATAGCGCCCACCGACGTGGGCGAGGTGGCACTCTCGCACCATGAGACTGAAACCGGGTGCACGCGTCCTGGTGCGCGGGGATGGCTCCCTGCAGGTGGGCGTGAGGGATCCGCTGATACTGGACGACCTCACCGCAGACGAGCGGCGATTCGTCGAGCGGCTCGGCACCGTGGCCACCGTGTCCCCCGGCGACCGATCGCGGTTCGCCGTAATCCTGGCACGACTGATCGCCTCGGGGCTCGTCGACCAGGACCTCACGCGGGCCAAGGAACCAACCCCTCGTGCCGCCATCAACGACGGTGGACCGATCGGTTGCGGTATCGCCCTGGCTCTCGCGCGAGCAGGCTGGGCCGTCGCGATCGATGACATCGGTCGAGCCGTACAGTCACCGCGCGGCACGTACGATCCCGGCTCGTTGGCGGGTACGCGGCAGGCAGCCGCCGCCGACACGATCCGCCGGGTGCTGCCGGAGGCCGACGTGTGCGCCGGTCGCGCGCGGGTCGACGTGGAGGTCATCGTGTCTCACGGAGCCCCTTTGCTCGCCGCCGCCGTGCCGCTGATGGCTCGCGATACGCCGCACGTTTACGTCACCACCGACGAACGCGGCGCGCAGGTGGGTCCGATGGTCATTCCCGGGCGAGGCGCGTGCGGCACGTGCGTCGGGCTCGGCCGGGCGCTCGCCGATGCGGCGTGGCCGCGGCTGTCACTCCAACTCACCGCGGGACGCACTCTGCCCCACAGCACTCCCGACGTGACGGCACAGGCCGCCGGGCTCGTNNCACGGCTGGCTGGACACCGTGTGGACAATCGATCACCATGCCCCGCCCAGCACCGCCGCCGCGCCTGCGAGCCCAGAATGCGGATGCGGTGCGGCCGGACCCGTGGGTGACGAACTCGCGGCACGCAGGGCACGCATGCCCGAAACATCGTGACACCTCACGATCCTGGTCGGGGTCAGTGCGTCGCAACGATTCCCAGGATGTCCGCTCCGTAGCGGTCGAGCTTGGACGCGCCCACCCCGTGCACCTGTGCCAACTCGCCAAGCGTCTGCGGACGGTGTCGCGCGATCGCGACGAGTGACGTGTCCACAAGCACGGTGAACGCGGGCTTGGAGGTGCTCTGCGCCAATTCCAGCCGCCATGCTTTGAGGGCCTCAAACAGCTTGGCCTCGTCGCCATTGAGCTCGTGGGCCGCGGTGCGCTGCGGGCGACGCTGCGCCGTCGCTTGGGTGTCCGGCCACCATTTCTCCAGGAAGCGCGTGCGCTTGCGGGTCGAGCGCCCGCCCTCCTTGCGCGAGCGTGCGAAGCTCACGTTCAGATGCTCACGTGCGCGGGTGATGCCCACGTAGAGCAGTCGACGCTCCTCCTCCACCGCCTCATCCGTTTCCGCCATGGAGATGGGCAGCAGACCTTCCGAGAGGCCCACCAGGAACACCGCATCCCACTCCAGCCCCTTGGCCGCGTGGATCGTGGTGAGCGTGACGCCGTCCACCGATGGGGCATGTTGGGCCGACGCGCGGTCCGCCAAGTGCTCCACAAAGTCGCGCATCGAGGCTGGCGCGCCCGTAGCCGCGACCGTGTCCACATCAAAGTTGTCCGCAAGTTCCACGAGCGCCTGTAGAGCGTCCCAACGCTCCCGCACGGCGCCGCGAGCGGCGGGCGGCTCTTCCGACCATCCCGCATCGACGATCGCCTCGCGCACCTGTGCGCCCAGCGGGTCTTCCGACGCGGCGACGGCCGCTCCACGTAGCAGGATGATCGCCTTGCGCACCTCGTCGCGCGAGAAGAAGCGCTGGCCCCCGCGCACGAGGTAGCCGATGCTCCGGCTCGCAAGGGCGTCCTCGATCTCTTCCGATTGGCTGTTGGTGCGGTAGAGCACGGCGATCTCGCGGGCCGCCACGCCGGACGAGACCAGCGCCTCAATGCGGGCCGCCACCGCGGCGGCCTCCGCGACATCGTCCGGATAGGCGTGGAAGCCGACGGCGGGACCCGATGGCCGCTGGGATACGAGTTCCACCCCGGATGAGGCGGCACCACGATGCGCCATGAGCCCGTTCGCCAGGTTCACCACTTGCGGCGTGGACCGGTAGTCGCGCACGAGTCGCACCACCGTCGCGTCTTCATACCGGCGCGTGAAACCGAGCAGATGCTCGGGGGACGCTCCGGCAAACGAGTAGATGGTCTGGGCGGGGTCACCCACCACGCACAGTTCGCGCCTGCCTCCCAGCCACTGATCCAAGACATACTGCTGGAGTGGCGACACGTCCTGGTATTCGTCGACAACAAAGTGGCGGTACTGGCGGCGAATCTGCTCGCCCACCTCGTGGTGGCGGCCGATGATGTCGGCTAACAACAGCAGGATGTCCTCGAAGTCGAGTACGACGGCTTCGGTCTTGGCCTCCTCGTACGCCCGCATCACGTCCGCTACCTGCATGGCGTCGATGCCCGCCGGAGCGGGTCGGCCCTTGGTTCTGATCAGTTGCGCATAGTCGTCGGCGGCCACCAGCGACACCTTCGCCCACTCAATCTCTGAAGCAAGGTCGCGCACCGTGAGCCTGTCGGGACTCAGGCCCACCGAACGGGCCGCTCGACCCACCAACGAAGCCTTCTGGTCGACCAATTGGGGCATCTGCCCGCCCACAACCTGAGGCCAGAAGTAGCTGAGTTGGCGCAGCGCGGCGGCGTGGAACGTCCGGGCCTGGATGCCGTCGGCTCCCAGGGACCGTAGCCGTTGCCGCATCTGACCCGCCGCACGCGCGGTAAAGGTCACAGCCAGCACGGACTGCGGGCTGAAGGCGCCCACGCGCACGCCATACGCCATGCGGTGCGTGATGGCACGGGTCTTGCCCGTGCCCGCTCCCGCGAGGACGCACACGGGGCCGTGGAGGGCGGTGGCCACCTCGCGCTGCTCGGGGTCGAGCGCTTCGAGAATTTCATCGGCAGACATTGACGCCATTGTGTCAGGCGGGGGTGACGTTGACGACGCTATCCCCAGGCGCTCGCGCGCCGCCCACCGGGCGCGCGCACCGCAACGCCACTAGACATCAGCGCGCTCGGCGCGCGGGCCGTCGGCGAGAGGTCCGCCGTACCAGTCCTCCAGCAGCCGCCGCGCAATGGAACCGTGCGGGGCCAAGATGACGGTGCCGTCGGCTACTAACCCGACGATGTCCTCGCGGGAGACGAACATGGCGTCGCTGATCTCGTCCTGATCCAACACAAAGTCGGGAGACTCGACCGTCGCGGTGAATCCCACCATGATCGATGCCGGGAAGGGCCACGGCTGCGACGCCACGTACGTGAGATCGTGCATCAGCAACTGCGCCTCCTCAAACACCTCGCGGTGGGCGGCCTGCTCGAGGCTCTCCCCCGGCTCCACATAGCCGGCCAAATGGGAGAATCTGCGGGGCGACCAGTACGAGGCGTGCGCCAGCAGCAGCCGATCATCGGGGTCCGTGATGGCGACGATGACGGCCGGGTCGGTGCGTGGGTAGTGCTCCTTCTGGTCGCGCTCGCAGAAGCGCACCCAGCCACCCTTGACGGGCACGGTGGGGTCTCCGCACACGGAGCACACCGGATGATTGGCGTGCCACGTGGCGAGCGCGACCGCCGTGGCGGCAAGCTCGCGGTCTCGAGCGCCGTCACGGCCGCGCGCGCTCAGCTGGCCCAGCAGGGCGCGCAGCGGAGTCATAGATTCCCCGCCAATGCCGTCCGTGTCGGTACCAAAGGAGGGGTCTTCCGGCACGATCGCCACCAGGTCGCGGCCCGCGTCGAACCCGAGGTACACGCGCAGGGACGCCGGGGGCTGCTCGGCCGGCGCCAGGAGTGCGAGCTGCCCATCCATCGCCAGCAGAGAGCCGTCGCGAACCACCACGGCGTCGAGCGCGGTCAGGTCGACGGTGTCGCGGCGTTCGGCCGCGCGGTCCACGAGCAAAGGCTCGTCCTGCGCCCACTTAGTCACGCCCTACACGCTACCCGCAGCCACCGTCACGCCATGGCGGGCCGTGTTCGAAATCGCTGGAGACACCGGGCGACACCCCGCCGTCTCGCCTGGCAGGCGGCGTGGAACACGCGCGTGAACCCGTTTTCGCCGTACGGTTACTGCGTGCCCCGTTCACCTCTCGCTCTTGCGGCCCTCGCGTCCGTGGCCGTTCCCGGCCTCGACGTGTACGACGTGCTGCGCAGCCCGCACTCCGATGCCGATTTCGATGTCGTGATCATCAAGGACGCCACCGGCAAGCGATGGGTGGTCCGCGCCCCCAAGCGAGCAGCCGCCGGCGCCGCCCTCGAGGCGGAGATGGGGCTCCTGCAAGCCTTGGCGCGCGCTCACGACGCCGGCCTCATCGAGTTCGACGTGTCGCGGCCCAAGGGCGCCGCCGCGATGTCGGGAGAAGAGGGCGGCCGAGCGGTTGTCTACACGGAGGTTCGCGGCGCGCCACTCGACCTGGCGGCCATCGAGCCGGGCCCTGGCCTGGCGGCATCGGTGGGCCGTGCGATTGCCCAGATTCACGAACTCCCGCCCTCGCTCGTCGAGGACCAGGGCCTGCCGACGTACGACGCCGACGAGTACCGGCTGCGGCGCCTGACAGAACTCGACGCCGGGGTCCAGACCGGCCTGGTCCCGCCTCGCCTGGCGGACCGGTGGGAGCGCCAAATGGAGAACGTCGCGTGGTGGCGGTTCGAGCCGACCGTGACCCATGGGGACTTGGGCGAACACCAGATCTTGGTACGCGAGGGGGCCGTCGCGGGGATCGTCGATTGGATGGACGCGCGCGTCGCCGACCCCGCTGACGACCTCGCATGGCTAGCCGCGGCGGCGCCCGACGACGTCTACGAGTCGATCATGGAGGCGTACGTCATGGCGCGTCGAGAGACGCGCGACGCGCACCTGACCGATCGCGCGCGACTCTCCTCGGAATTGGCGCTGCTGAGGTGGCTGATGTACGGGGTACGCACCGACAACGAGAACGTGGTCGCCGACGGCCGCGGCATGCTGGCCGACCTCGAGGCGTTGCTGTTCGACGACGATCAGTCTGCGCCGTCGACCTGACTCCACGTCCTGTTACGCCCACCATCCTTGGCCCGATAGAGTGCCAGGTCGGCCACCTCGAGAAGTTCGTCTCCGTCGATTTCCTCGCCGACCAGAGTCGCGACCCCAGCGCTGACCGTCACCTGAATCTCGCCACCTCGAACGCCGATCCGGACCTCGGAGCCTGCGGTCCTCATGGCCTCCGTCATGACGAGCGCATCGCGCGCGGAAACCCCTGGCATGAGCGCCAGGAACTCGTCACCCCCATAACGCACCACGGTTCCACCCGGCGCGGCATCACGCAGTGCGGTCGCCACTGCCTCAATCATCCTGTCGCCCGCCACATGACCGTGGGAGTCGTTGACATCCTTGAATCCGTCGATGTCAAGCACCGCGACGCTGAGCTCACAGCCCTTGCCGATGCAGGACTTCACGAGCTCTGGCAGGGCCTTGGAGAGAAAACGACGGTTGTAGAGGCCGGTGGCACTGTCGCGCATCACTTGGTCCCCCAACTCGGCGCGGAGTTCCTCGCTGACGGTGACCTCGTGAGACAGTGCATCCCGCATGCGCTCCAGGTCGCGCTGTTGCATCGCCGATTCGGTGACGTCCCTGACGGTGACACAGCGACCCACGATCTTGCCCCTGCCGTCAACCAGTGGCGCCGCCTGCGTATTCAGCACGCGGGGACGTGACGCATCAAGGACGTCGACATCGCCTTCACGCTCCATCACGTGAGCCGTGCGGGGGCACACTTCCTCCAGAACGGCCCCGTTCATGTCGTTTGCGCCGTCAAGGTCCCACGCCAAGGCCCGGGCGGCCGCGTTGGCGTCCACCACCCGCCCATAGTTGTCGATGACGAACACGGCGCCCGCAAGATTCTCGAACACGTCGCCCCTCGCCAGCGGGACCTTGTCGATGAGCCCGTCCCGCACCACTGCCGAGCCGATCAGCGCCACCGGGATCACCAAGAATGCGGGCGCCAGGCTGGGGCCGCTCGGCCCCCACACCTGTGCGGAGATCACGTAGCCCGCCGCGGGCAGGGTCCAGGAAATGAAGACGGCATACCGCGTCCCGGCCGGAGTGCGAGGAAGGCGCCGAGATCGGTCGAACAGCCCCCCCAGAAGTTTGCCCGACAGGGTGAGCAGCACCGCCGAATGAATCCAGAAGCCCACAGTGTAGGTAAGTTTGCCGTCCGCGTCCGTGTCGACGAGCAAAGGGTGTAGCGAGGGGATCGTGGCGATGAACACCATGACCCAGGGATGCGCGGTGAGGTTCACCACGTCGAGCGGTCGCGGCGACCACGCTGGGTCCTCCAGCACCTTCACGAGACTGCGGACTCCCGCCACCAGCACCGCCCCCCACGCCAAGACCCGCACGGGATATTCGCTGTCGGCCGTGAAGGGGTAGTACACCGACACCAGAGAGATCGCCGACCACATGACGGTGGCAACCAGCACGGTGGCCACAGCAAGACCCGCCAGCGTGAAGCGGTTCCCGCGCAGGACATACAGGCCGATGCCGAAGGCCACCGCGATCGACACCAGATATGCGGACGTCAACAGAAACGTCACCACAGAGTCTCCTCACGTCCGGCCCACGGCTTTGTCAGTTGCTGTGGTGATCGGCCAAAACGGCCCGTGAGTGAAGATCTTGCCTCACCCACAGGCAACACGGCGAACGGCCACGCGATCACGGGCGGCGTCAGCCTCCAGCCAGGAGCGTCTCAATCTCCTCCCGTGCCAACAATCGCTCCGGGCGCACCGTCGCGTCGCTCGCCACGTAATAGAACGCCGCGTCAATCAATTCGATCGGCACCCCGGTGCGCGCTGACCAGGCCAGCCGGTACATCGCAAGTTGCACCTCCCGGGCGGCCTTCTCGGCCTCGTCACGCGGCGGCAGGCCCGACTTCCAGTCCACCACCGTGACGCGGTCGAGCCCCGCGCCCGGACCGAACACCGCGTCGATCCGCGAGCGCACCGTGACGCTGCCCACCGGCAGCTCGACGTCCGCCTCCACGTGAGTGGGTGTGCGGGCCGCCCACTCCGAGGCCAGGAAAGTGGCCTTGAGGGCATCCAACTCGGCCGCCGCATCGTCGTCCGCATCCTCGTCTTCCCACAGCGGGACGTGCCCGTAACGCGCCTCGATCCACGCGTGCAGGGCCGATCCCCGTTGGGCGGCTCGCGTGGGTTCCACGGGTACTGGTCGGCGCAACTGCACGGCAAAGGCCGCCCGGTCTCTGCGCATCGCCACCAGCGCCGACGTCGACACGTGCGAGGGCAGCTCGATCTGGTCCGTCCCGTGCGAGCGGTCCGCGCGCTCCGCGAGCATGGCCGAGATCTCAGGGGCGAGCGGCAGGTCCGACTCCCGAGCCGCGGCGAACTCATCGGTCCCCGGCGCTGCCGGGGGGTCGCCCGCTATGCCCGCCAAGGCGTCGGCCACCGCTGCCGCGAGTTCACGCCGCGCGGCCTGCGCGGGCGTCGCGGCACGCGGCCACAGCCCCGGCGGACGTGCGATTTCGGGGGGAGCATCGTCCTCGGGGAGGTCCTCCCACTGACCCGCCACCACGGCGCCCTGATGCAACAACTCCATCACGTACGGCGAGGGATCTCGGGGACGCTTACCCCCGGAGTACCAGGACCCGCTCAGCAGGACGTGCGAGCGTGCGCGTGTCAGCGCGACGTAGAACAGGCGGCGTTCCTCGTCGAGTCGGTAGCCGCCAGCCTCGCGCTTGAAGTCGGCAATGGAGGCGGCGAGTTCCGTGTGATCGCGCACGCCGTGGAAGTGCCATTGGGGCAGTTGGTCGCGGTCGAGCCGCAGCTCGTACGGGACGTTGCCCACGCCATCGAGCCAACCGCTGTCCGTGTAGTCGGGGTTGCTCGCGGACGGCACACCGACGGATGGAAAGTGGCCGTCGTTGAGGCCGGGCACCGCCACGACATCCCACTCCAGGCCCTTAGCGCCGTGCCCGGTCAGAATCTGCACGGCCGCCGCATCCGGTTCGCGCACCGGCGCGTCCAACCCGTTCTCTTCGGCTCGCGCCGCGTCGAGCCACGCGAGGAACGCACCCAAGGTCGCGCGTTCGGCTCCGGTCTGGAACGTCCTGGCGGAGTCGATGAAGGCGTCCACGGAACGCCGAGACCGAGTCGCCTGGCGCGCAACTGCCGACTCGATGTCCAGGCCCCACGCGCGTTCCCCGAAGGCCACCAGTTCGGGCAGCGGCAAGTACGTGTGCCTGCGAATCGCGTCGACCACGCTCGCCAGCGCACCCAAGCGCTCCCGGGCCACGGGCGTGAACGACCGTCCTCGCGGCGAAACCCAGTCCGCGCGCGGCAACGCGCCCAGCGCGTCGACGATGCTCGCGGTGCCCTCGCGTTCGGAGCGTGGCCCGGCGAGTTGTTCGGCCCGGTCGTGCAATGCCGCGAGGTCCCGCGGGCCGAGCGCGAGCCGTTCGCCCACGATCAGGCGCATCAGCGAGTCGCCGCGCGACGGATCGTGGGCCACCTGGAGCAAGGCGAGCAGGTCCGCGACGTCGGGCACATCGAGCAGCCCTCCCAGGCCCACGACCTCGTAGTCCAGCCCCGCGGCCACACATGCGTCGGTGATCGCGTCGTACTGGGCGCGGCGGCGGCACAGCACCGCGGCCGTGACCGGCGTCGCCTCGGAGTGTCCCAATTCGGCACGCCTCGCCCCAATGAAGTCCACCACCGCGCGCGCCTCGTCATCCGCGGTGAGGAGCCGGGTGGCGATGACGCCCGGAGCGGCGCGGCGCGGCTCCGACCGGCCCGTCTCTTCGCCGCGTGAGCGCAGTGGCACTCCGGTGACGGGCGTCGCGGCCAACGGCGCGACGGCCGAGTTCGCGGCGGCGAGGATGCTGGCCTCGTTGCGCCAACTCACCGACAGCGTGTGCCGCGCCACGGCGGCGCCCCCGAATCGCTCCACGAACTGCCGCAAGGCATCGGCCGAGGCCCCGCGGAAGCCGTAGATCGCCTGGTT
>DGBM01000323.1 GCA_002384765.1 Demequinaceae bacterium UBA4004 | reverse complement strand
GGCAACGACCAGGTGCGCTTCGAGGTGGGTATCGCCTCGCTCGCGCCGGATCTCAAGTGCATCGCGCCCGTGCGCGACCTCGCCCTGACGCGCGACAAGGCCATCGACTACGCCGAGCGCAACAGCCTGCCGATCGCGACCACCAAGAAGAACCCCTTCTCGATCGACCAGAACGTGTGGGGCCGCGCCGTGGAGACGGGCTTCCTGGAGGACATCTGGAACGCCCCCACCAAGGACGTGTACGAGTACACGGACGACCCCGCCTATCCGCCGGTCCCCGACGAGGTCATCATCTCGTTCGAGAAGGGCATCCCCGTCGCGCTGGACGGCCAGCAGGTGACGCCGCTGCAGGCGATCCAGGAGCTGAACCGCCGCGCGGGTGCTCACGGAGTGGGACGCATCGACATCGTGGAGGACCGCCTGGTGGGCATCAAGAGCCGCGAGGTCTACGAGGCGCCCGGCGCGATCGCGCTGATCGAGGCGCACCGCGAGATGGAGAACGTCACGCTCGAGCGTGAGCAGGCACGCTACAAGCGCGTCATTCAGCAGCAGTGGACCGACCTTGTCTACGACGGCATGTGGTCCTCGCCCCTCAAGAAGTCGCTCGACGCGTTCATCGAGGACACGCAGCAGTACGTCACCGGGGACATCCGCATGGTGCTGCACGGCGGCAAGGCGACCATCACCGGACGCCGTTCGGACATCGGGCTGTACGACTTCAACCTTGCGACGTACGACGAGGGTGACAGTTTTGACCAGAGCGCCGCGCGTGGATTTATCGAGATCTACGGGCTGGCGGCCAAGCAGGCCGCAGCTCGGGCCACCAGGGCGGGCCTCTAGCCCATCCGGAAGAGGAACCCGCCGCACCCCACGGGGCGGCGGGTTCCTGGCACACTCGTGAGTAGCGCGTACGCAAGGAAGGGACCGCGATGGCAAAGGCTGAAGGCACCAACGAGGGCGCACTGTGGGGGGGCCGCTTCACCGGTGGGCCCTCCGAGGCGCTCGCCAAGCTCAGCGTGTCGACCCACTTTGACTGGCGCTATGCCGACGATGATCTGCTGGCATCGATCGCGCATGCCCACGCGCTGCAGCGGGCGGAGCTGCTGACCGATTCCGAGACCGCACAGATGGTCGGGGCGCTCACGAAGCTGCGGGCGGACGTCGCTGCCGGAGAGGTCACGCCCTCCGACTCCGACGAGGACGTGCACGGGGCGCTGGAGCGCCTGCTGATCGACCGCGTCGGAGGCGAGTTGGGCGGCAAACTGCGGGCCGGGCGCTCGCGCAACGACCAGATCTCCACCCTGGGGCGCATGTACCTGCGGCGGCATGCACGCACCATCGCCGGGCAGGTGCTTGACGTGGTGGACGCGCTCTTGGAGCAGGCGGATCGTCACATCGACGATCCGATGCCCGGTCGCACCCACATGCAGCACGCGCAGCCCGTCACGCTGGGTCACCACCTCATGGCGCACGCGTGGCCGTTGCTACGTGACATCGAACGTTTGACGGACTGGGATTCGCGCGCCGCATGGTCGCCTTATGGCGCGGGGGCCCTGGCCGGGTCGACGCTGGGGCTTGACCCCTCGGCCGTGGCCGCCGAGCTGGGCTTCGCCGGTCCCACCGAGAACTCGATCGACGCGACCGCCGCGCGCGACGTCATCGCCGAATTCTCGTGGGTGGCCGCCATGATCAGCGTGGATCTGTCGAGACTGTCCGAGGAGATCATCACCTGGGTGACGGTGGAGTTCGGCTTCGCGTCCCTGGATGACGCGTACTCGACCGGCTCGAGCATCATGCCCCAGAAGAAGAACCCCGACATCGCGGAGCTGGCGCGCGGCAAGGCCGGCCGCCTGATCGGCGATCTGACCGGCATGTTGAGCACACTCAAGGGCCTGCCGCTCGCATACAACCGCGATATCCAGGAGGTACACGAGCCCGCGCTGGACGCCGTAGACACCCTGGAGACCGTGCTCCCGGCGTTTGCCGGAATGGTCCGGACCCTCGTGTTCCACCCCGAGCGCATGGCCGCGCTCGCGCCCGCGGGGTTCTCGCTCGCCACCGACGTGGCCGAGTGGCTCGTCAAGCAGGGGGTGCCATTCCGGGTCGCCCACGAGGTCGCCGGATCGTGCGTGCGCCTGTGCGAGAAGCGCGGAAAGGAACTCCACGAGATGACGCTGGACGAGATGGCCGGCATCCACGAGGCCCTGAACGAGGGCGTGCTTGACGTCCTCACGGTGGAGGGTTCGCTGGCGGCACGCGATGGCGCTGGTGGCACCGCGCCTGCGCGCGTGATCGAGCAGGGCAAGGCCGCCAGGGCCCGGGTGAAGCACTTCCGTCCGTGGGCGACGGTGTAGTCACGGGTCGGCAGTCGCCGTGAGCCACGCAACGGTGCACAGCGACGGGGAACTAGTTGACCTCGACCTCGGTCGCGCCGGTCACGCGCAGCAGGTCCGCATAGGAGAGGGGGAACAGCGACGCCGCGATGCCCGCCGCCGCCCACACTTCGTCGTAACCCCGCAGCGCGACGTCCAGGAACGTCCGCACGGGTGACGGATGCCCCACGGGGGCGACTCCGCCGATGACCTGGCCGGTCGCCGCCAACACGCCGTCGGGCGTTGCCCGGGTGATCGCGGCGGCGCCGATCCGCCCCGCCAACAGTCCGGTGTCGACCGAGTGTGCTCCGGAGGTGAGCACCAGGATGGGTTCGCCGTCAGCCATGAACACCAAGGACTTGACGATGGCACCCACCTCGCATCCCACGTACTCGGCGGCGGCGAGCGCGGTGGGCGTCGCCTTGTCGATTTGGCGCACGGTGACGTCTACTCCGCCGGCATGCAGCGCGGCTTGGACCTGTGCGACTTTGGGGTGAACGTCCGCATTCATGCGTCCACGCTAGCGCCGCCACGGGCCGATGAGCCGCGCCACGGCGCCGCCACGCTAGGGAATTCGACGGCGAGCGATATTCTGCTGGCATGTCCCAGCCATCGTTGTCGGACCTGGTATCCCTGCTGCAACGCCGTGAACCGCTCAGCGGCGCGACGCGCGTGGTACTGATAGACGGCCCTGCCGGAAGTGGCAAGACCACGCTGGCGAATCGCCTGTCGATCGGCCTGGGCGGCCCGGAGTCTGCGGGCCCCGGCACCTTCGATCCGGACAACCCCACTCCGGACGACGCTCCCGTCCAGATCCTTCACGGCGACGACATGTATGAGGGCTGGGGCGGGCTACCGGTTCTGGATCGGATCCTCGTTGACCAGGTTCTCGAGCCCCTGTCCAGGGGCGTGGGCGGGGCGTTCGAGATGTGGGATTGGCTGCTCGACAAACGCACGCACCTCATCCGGGTGCCGCAACGGCCCTACCTCATCATCGAAGGAGTCGGCGTCGGGCAACGGGCGGCCCGCCCGTTCGCAAGCCTTGTCATCTACGTCGACGCACCGTGGCCCGAGCGTTTGCGGCGCGGTCTCGAGCGCGACGGCGAGGCGCTGCGCCCCCAGTGGGAGGCCTGGCACGAGGCCGAAGATGAGTTTCTCTACGCCGAGGGAACGCTTCACGACGCCGATGCCGTGGTCAGTGGCGACGCCCGGCTGCCCGGCTCCTGGTAACCCGAGCGAAACGCGAGCCGTGCCACGATGGCATGGTGAGCATCGTCGACGCCTGCCGCGCGCACCGGGGTCCGCTTCTCGCCGACGCCCAACGACTGATTTGCCACGAGTCGCCTTCCGATGACCGGGCGGCGATCGAGGCGAGCGCCGACCTCGTGACCGAGGTGGTGGCTGCGCGATTCTCGGCCGCGGGTATTGAGGCGGACGCGGAACGGATCGTGATCGACGGCTGCCCGCACATCCGCTGGCGCCTGGGTTCGGGCCCGCGACGGGTGCTGCTCTTGGCTCACCACGACACCGTGTGGCCCCTCGGCACCCTCCAGACGCACCCGTTCTCACTGGAGGGGGGCGTGATGCGCGGACCGGGGTGCTTCGACATGGTCGTGGGCCTCGCGCAGGCCGTTCACGCGATCGCCGCCCTTGCCGACACGCACGGCGCCGCCGCGGTGGATGGTGTGACCCTGCTGGTCACGGGAGACGAGGAGATCGGTTCGCTGACGTCGCGGGAACTCATCCAGACCGAGGCCACGGGCTGTGACGCCGTGCTCGTGCTGGAGGCCGCAGGTCCCGCTGGCGCGCTCAAGACGGCGCGCAAGGGCGTGTCCCTGTACTCGGTTGACGCGATCGGCAAGGCGGCGCATGCGGGGCTCGAGCCTGAGAAGGGGGTCAACGCCGCCATCGAGATCGCCCTCCAGATCCCGCGCATCGCCGCGCTCGCAGACCCCGCACACGGCACCACGGTGACGCCGACGCGGCTTGCGGCCGACACGACCGTGAACACGGTGCCCGCGCGCGCCCGTGTCGACGTGGATGTGCGCGCCACCACGGCGGCCGAGCAGCGCCGGGTGGACAAGGCGATCCGGAGTCTGCCGCCCGAACTGGCTGGCTCCCGCATCCAGGTCGGTGGCGGCATCAACCGTCCGGTGATGGAGCGCGCGAGCGCGGCCAGCCTGTACGCCCGTGCCGTCGCGTTGGCGCCAGCCGCAGGGGTCGAGTGCCTGACCGAGATCGCCGTCGGCGGTGCTTCGGATGGCAACTTCACCGCGGGAGTCGGCGTGCCGACCCTTGACGGACTGGGCGCGGTTGGCGGGGGAGCACACGCCGTCGATGAACACGTCCTGGTCGAGCACATCGTCCCCCGCACGGCGCTGGTCGCGCTCCTGATCCAGGACCTCCTCAAGGCGGACGCCGCATGAGCGTCGATGCTTGGGCGGACTACCGACGCGCCGCCGGCGCGGCAGGCGTGGAGGTCCGCGTCCTGACCGGCGCCGCGCTGGACGGCGCCACCGAGGTATGGCGTGCCGTGTGGCACGAGCCCGTCATGGAGCGCCCCCTGCTCACCGCGCTCACGCACGCCGGCAACTATGTGGCCGGCGCCTTTGCGAACGGGCGCATTGTCGGCGCCACGGCGGGATTCTTTGGGCCACCCGCCAGGGCGACGATGCACTCGCACGTGGCCGGCGTGGTCCCCGGCCTTGCGACGGGCGGCGTCGGCACGGCGATGAAGCTCCACCAACGCGCCTGGTGTCTCGACCGCGAAGTGGCCGCCATGACGTGGACCTTCGATCCCCTGGTTGCCCGCAACGCGGCGTTCAACGTGCGCAGGCTCGGAGCCGCGCTCGACGACTACCTGGTCGACTTCTATGGCGAGATGACTGACGGGGTCAACGCGGGTCAGGGCTCCGATCGCATCCTCGCCCGCTGGGCGCTCGACGCGCCGCTGCCCAGCGCACCTCGCGATCTCGGCCCCGCGCCCGCGATCCTGGACGTCGGGGAGGATATGGCGCCCATCATCGGCGCTGTCCCGCCCGGTGCGTCGGCCGTCTCGCTCGCGGTCCCGGCGGACATCGAGGGGCTGCGACGCGACCACCCGCGCTTGGCCGCACAGTGGAGGTCGGCCTTGAGAGACGCCATGCTGGAACGGTGGGAAGCCGGCTGGCGTCCCACCGCCGTGGGCCGAGACGGCCGCTATCTGATGGAGGCACTGTGAGAATCCGCCGCGTCCAACTGCACACCTTGGCGCTTCCGCTGGTGACGCCGTTCACCACATCGTTCTCCACCCAAACGGAGAGACGCGTCCTGGTGATGGAGTTGAAGGCCGCAATCGACGGCCACGAGGTGACCGGCTGGGCCGAATGCGGGGCACTGTCGGAGCCGGTGTACTCCTCGGAGTACACCGAGGGCGTCATTGACGTGGTCGCTCGGCACTTGCTGCCGCGCCTCGTGGCCGCAGGCGCGGTGGGACCCCTCACGGCGGAGACGGTCTCCGAGCACCTCGAGAAGGTGGTCGGCCACCGGATGGCCAAGGCGATGCTCGAGACCGCGGTGCTCGACGCACAGTTGCGGGCAGCGGGCCTCAGCTTCAAGGACTATCTGGGCGTCACGCGTGACCGGGTGCCGTCGGGCGTGTCCGTGGGAATTCAAGATTCGATCCCGCGGCTGCTGGATACGGTCGCCGCCTACCTTGATGAGGGCTATCAGCGCATCAAGCTCAAGATCCAGCCCGGCTGGGACATCGAGCCGGTGCGCGCGGTCCGCGAGGCACACCCTCGCGTTCCGTTGCAGGTGGATGCCAACGCCGCCTACACGCTCGTGGACGCCGCCCACCTAGCTCGTTTGGATGCCTTCGATCTGCTACTGATCGAGCAGCCGCTCGGCGAGGACGATATGCGCCAGCACGCGGAACTCGCGAAGCGCATGAGCACTCCCATGTGCCTCGACGAATCCGTGGTCTCCGCGACGGCCGCCGCGGACGCGATTCAGACGGGCGCCGCCCAGGTCATCAACATCAAGCCGTCCCGGGTGGGTGGCTACCTCGAGGCCCGCCGCATTCACGACATCGCGCGCGCCCACGGCGTCGCGGTGTGGTGTGGCGGAATGCTCGAGACGGGCATCGGCCGGGCCGCGAACGCCGCCTTGGCAGGTTTGCCGGGCTTCACGCTGACGGGGGACATCTCCGCGTCGGGACGCTTCTACAAGGAGGACATCACGGAGCCGTTCGAGTTGGTCGACGGGCACATCATGATTCCCGACGCGCCTGGCCTGGCCGCGGTTCCCGACCCCGCGCGGCTCGAAGCGGCTACCGTCGCTAGCGTTGACCTGCCGCTGTGAGCCACCCAGGGCGGCGGACCGTCGCCGATCAAGAGAGCCGTGGGATAGTGCGAGACATGACCTCAAAGAACCACCTGCGCATGCGCGTCCCGCGGCAGATCGCCTCATGACGGGGACCGTATCGACACCCGACCTGAGCGACGCCCCCGAACAGCCGCGCGTGCTGCGCGTGCTTGCGGTCGCGCAGATCCTCAGCGGAGCGGGCCTGGCGGCAGGCATCACCGTGGGTGCGCTCCTGGCACGCGACATGCTCGGCTCCACCTCGTTGGCGGGACTGCCCGCCATGCTGTTCACGGTCGGATCGGCGGGGGCGGCCATCGGCATCGGCCGACTCTCGCAGCGGCTGGGACGGCGCGTCGGATTGGCGGCGGGGTATCTCACCGGAGCGATCGGCAGCGCGGGTGTGGTCCTCGCGGCGGTACTCGACAACGTTCCTTTGCTCTTCACCGCCCTGGTGATCTACGGCGCCGGAACTGCGGCCAACCTGCAGGCCCGCTACGCGGGGGCCGACCTTGCTGCGCCCCATCGTCGGGGCCGCGCGGTGGCCATCGTGCTTGTCGCGACCACCGTGGGCGCGGTCGCAGGACCCAACCTCGCGGGGGCGATGGGAAGGGTGGCGCACACGTGGGGGATCCCCACCCTCGCAGGTCCATTCGTGTTGGCCGGAGCAGCCTACGCAGTGGGGGCGGCCGTGCTGTGGACGCTGTTGCGGCCGGACCCCTTGGTCCTGGCCCGCGCTCGTGAACACGACGCTTCGGCGCGTTCTCCTGAGCCCGCCCCGACGCCGGCCGCGGCCCGCACGGCGAGCAAGGGCATCGCGACCGGTGCGTTGGTGATGATCGTGGCCCAGATGGTCATGATTGCGGTGATGACCATGACACCGGTGCACATGCAGGGCCACGGCCATGACGTCGGCGCTGTGGGGTTCGTCATCGGCGTCCACGTGGCGGCGATGTACTTGCCCTCACCGCTGTCGGGCTGGTTGGTGGACCGCTGGGGTGCGGGCACGGTGGCCGTGCTCTCCGCCATCACGTTCGTGGCCGCCGGCGCGGTCGGGGCATGGAGCCCACCCGCCTCAGTTCCCCTGTTGGTGCTGTCCCTCGCGCTGTTGGGTCTGGGATGGTCGTTCGGGCTGGTCTCGGGCACCGCCATGGTGACAAGCGCGGCGCCGCTTTCCCAGCGCGCGCGTATCCAAGGCAACGTCGACTTTCTCATCGCCCTTGCTGGCGCCACCGGTGGCGTCCTGTCCGGTGTGGTCGTGGCCGGGACCAGCTTCGCCACGCTTGCGCTCGGAGGCGGCGTGGTGGCGTTGCTGCTGGTGCCAGTGCTGGCGGTGACGCGTGCTGATCACCCGCGCCAGCATCGGCCTGGCACAATAAGCGCATCATGACGCACCTCCTCGACGAGCTCGCCTGGCGGGGGCTCATCTCACAGACCACCGGCGACGACGAACTGCGCGCGGCCCTCGACGCGGGTCCTGTCACGCTGTACTGCGGATTCGATCCGACGGCGCCGAGTCTGCATCATGGCAACCTCGTACAGATCCTCACGGTGCGCCGCTTCCAAGAGGCCGGCCATAACCCGTTGCTTCTGGTCGGCGGGGCGACGGGGCTGGTCGGCGACCCTCGCGAGACGGGGGAGCGCGTGCTCAATCCCGTGGAGACGGTCCACGAGTGGGTGGAGCGGATTCGCGCGCAGATCGAGCCGCTCATGAGTTTCGAGGGCGAGCACCCCGCCGTCATGGTGAACAACTATGACTGGACCAAGGACATGTCCGCGATCGAGTTGCTCCGGGACATCGGCAAGCACTTCCGCCTGGGCACGATGCTCGCGAAGGAGACGGTGTCACGTCGGCTGAATTCCGAGGAGGGAATCTCGTACACGGAGTTCAGCTACCAAGTCATGCAGGGAATGGATTTCCTCGAGTTGTACCGACGGTATGGCTGCACCCTGCAAACCGGCGGCTCGGATCAGTGGGGAAACCTGACGGCAGGCACGGAGCTGATCCGCAAGGTCGAAGGAGTCAAGGCCCATGCGCTGGCGACGCCGCTGATCACCAAGGCCGACGGCACCAAGTTTGGTAAGACGGCTGGCGGTGCCGTGTGGCTTGCGCCGGACATGATGAGCCCGTACGCCTTCTATCAGTTCTGGCTCAACCAAGACGACGCCGACGTGATCAAGCTGCTCAAGGCCTACACGTTCCTGAGCCGCGAGCAGATCGAGGCGCTGGAAGCGAAGGTGGAGGAGGAGCCGTTCCGCCGGGAGGCTCAGCGCACCCTCGCGTGGGAGGTGACGTCCCTCGTGCACGGCGAGACCGCCGC
>DGBM01000227.1 GCA_002384765.1 Demequinaceae bacterium UBA4004 | reverse complement strand
GCAGTCTCGGCCGGCTTCTTCCAGTAGCCCAGCATCACGTGGTCACCGCTGACCACGATCTCGCCGATCTCACCGCGCGGAAGCTCGCTGTCGTCGGGACCGACAATCTTCACTAGCGAGTGGGACGCCGCCCGCCCCGCCGAGCGCAGTACGTCGGGATTGTGATGGTCCTCGATCGTCAGCAGGGTCGCGATCGGCGAAACCTCCGTCATTCCGTAGGCCTGGGTGTACTCGGCGTTCGGGAAGACCTTGCGGGAGCGTTGGAACACGGCCTCGTTCAGCGGCGAAGCGCCGTACGCGATATTGCTGACGCACGACAGGTCATAATCGCTGACTCGTGGGTCGTCGACAAGCCACTGCAGCATGGTCGGGATGAGCAGCGCCGCCGAGACCTGATGCTTGCTGATCGTCTCCAGCACGGCGCCGGCCTCGAACGCCGGCACCATGACGTGCGTCCCGCCGAGAACCGTCTGACCGATCACGCACGCGAGGTCGGCGAGGTGGAACATCGGCGCGACGTGCAGCAGCCGACCATGTGGGGGCAGCCAGCGATCAGCGGCCGCACCGATAGCCGAGGTCAGCAGGTTGCGGTGGCTGAGCATGACTCCCTTGGGAGCGCCCGTCGTGCCGCCGGTATAGAACAGCGCTGCGAGCGAGTCTCCGCGACGATGGGCGTCGGCGACGGGCTCGTTGTCGTCGATCAGCGCGCGATAGTCGAGCTCGATCCCAGCTGGTAGGTCATCGTCGCCGCAATAGACGATCGTGCGCAGCGTCTTGCACGTCTTCAACAGCTCGCCGGCCAAGGGTGCGAAGGTCGCGTCGACGAGCATCACCTCGGCCTCGGCCTCATCGAGCGAGTAGGCGATCTCGGCAACGCTCCAACGCACGTTGACCGGTACGAATGTCGCGTCCGCCCAGGCGATCGCCATCAGGATCTCGAAGTAGTAGTCGGAGTTCAGCGACAGGATCGCGACCATGTCATCTGGCTTGACGTCCAGCCCCTTGAGTCCGGCCGCGGCGCGCGAGATCCGGTCGAGGGACTCGGAATGGCTGCGCACTCGATCGCCGAAGATCGTGCACGGCTCGTCGGGCTGCTGCTGAGCGTTGCGATGAATGGCTTGAGTGAGGTACATGGTTGCTCCTAGCTAGCGGCCAACCGAATGCAGCGAACAGATCTAGCCGTCGACCTTTTCGTACATCGTGACGACGCACGCCCCGCCGAGACCGAGATTGTGCTGCAGCGCAACGTCGACTCCCTCAACCTGGCGACCTTCTGCCTGGCCACGCAGCTGCCACACCATCTCGGCGCACTGGGCGAGACCGGTGGCGCCGAGCGGGTGGCCCTTCGACAGCAGTCCGCCGGACGGGTTGGTGACTACGCGTCCGCCATACGTGTTGTCGCCGTCGAGGATGAACTTCTCCGCAGTGCCCTCGGGGGTCAGTCCGAGTGCTTCATAGGTGAGCAGCTCGTTGGCGGTGAAGCAATCGTGCAGCTCGACGACCTTCACGTCCTGGGGGCTGATTCCGGATGCCTCATACACCTGCTTGGCCGCATCGACTGCCATGTCGTAGCCGACCAGCTTTCGCAGGTCTCCACCGAAGGTAGCCGCAGTGTCGGTGGTCATCGCCTGGGCCGCGATCCGGACGTCGGCGCGCAGACCGTGCGAGCGCGCGAACTCCTCACTGCACACCACCGCGGCCGCCGCGCCACAGGTCGGCGGGCAGCACTGCAATCGCGTCAGCGCTCCGTAGATCTGAGGGCTGTCGAGCACCTGTTCGACGCTGACCTGGTCACGGAAGACGGCGTAAGGATTGTTGGCCGCATGCTTACGCGCCTTGACCGAGATGTGTGCCAGGGTGCGCGGATCCATGCCGTAGTCGTCGATGTAGGCCTGCGCCGCACCGCCGAAGTAGACGGCAGTGCCCACCGTGTTCTCGTCGGGTGCGCCGGCGACCTCGTCGCGCACGTCCTCGAACCTCGCCAGCGCGGCAGGTCGGTCGGTGAAAATTGCGCCGAGGGCGCCCGGCACCATCTGCTCGAATCCGAGCGCGAGCACGCAATCAGCCATCCCGCTGCTGACAGCCTGGTTGGCCAGCCACAGCGCAGTCGAGCCGGTCGAGCAGTTGTTGTTGACGTTGATGATCGGGATGCCGCTCATCCCGACGCCGTACAACGCGGTCTGACCGGACGTCGAGTCGCCGTATACATAGCCGACGTAGGCCTGCTGGATATCGGTGTAGTCAACCCCCGCGTCCTTCAGCGCGGCGCGCGTGGCCGTCTCCCCCATCACCGCGTAGGGCTCGCTGCGTCCGGGTTTGGTGAAGGGGATCATTCCTACGCCTGCGACAACAACACTCATCAGCCACTCCTGTCGGTTCGGATTTGATCGTTACGCGTCCCGCGGCCAGGCGCGCTGTTCGGCGGGTGGCCTCCGGGATGTATGACTTCCACCGAAGTTATGTGTGCCAGTCCACAAATAGCAAGCGGTCGAGTCCGGCGGCGTCGGGAGCGACCCCAGTCGTTGGGTGTGATGAGGACCTTGGTGTACTCGCTGTTGCCTGACTCGGGCTCCTCGAAGAGGTCCTGCAGCGAGAACAGACCGAACGTTCCGGTGTGCAGTGGGGCGACGTTCAGGCGGCCATCGCCGATCGCCTGCATCGCACCAATGAAGTCGTGCATTCGTAGACGACGTCGGCGCGCAAGTTGCCCTACAGATCGCGCAGCACCGTCTTCATGTCGGCCGGTTCGACGACAGTGTCGAACCCGAGCTTGGCTGCGAGCGCGCGTCGAGCGGGGGTCGGCTCGGAGATGACGATCTGGCGGGCCCCGGCGGCCCGAGCATTCAGAGCCGTGGCGAGCCCGATCGGCCCGGCCCCTTGCACGACGGTGAACGGGCCCAGATCGGGAGCCACTCGGCGTACGGCGTGGAACGCGACCGTGGCCGGCTCGACCAGTGCGGCCTCGACGTCCGAAAGCCCGTCGGGTACCGGGATGAGACGCCGTTCCGGCAGGTGAACCTGCGTCGCGTAGGCCCCGAACTCCGGGGCGTCATCGTCCAGGCCGATGGACTCGGTGCGGACCAGCTCGCAGTGCCGGCTGTATCCGGCGTGGCAGTAGTCGCAATCCCCACACGCGGGGCCCAGGCCCTCGATGACCCGCTGGCCTTCTCCGGGTTCGCGTCCCCTCGGCTCACGCTTTCCTGACGACGTCGTTGAGCGCGACGGGGCCAGCACAGCGATCGGCCCGTGCCCGGCGATATCGGTGAGGCAGCATAGGCAATTGGATTTTGTTGAATGTTCATCTATACTGGTTGCAGTTTCAACTATTGCCCGGCTGCCGGTGCAAACCGCAGCCCACGAGGTCCCCGACGAGGGGCGGAGGGATGGTACGACGATGTCCAGCCTGAGCACATATCTGCAGAAGAAGAAGCTCGCGAAGATCCAATCGGTGGAGGATGCCCGCGACCTCGCCAAGCGCCGAGTCCCCGCCAGCGTCTACCAGATGTTCGAGGCCGGATCCGGCTCGAACATCACCGCCGATCACAATGAGCAGGTCTTCTCCGAGCTGCACTTTCGGCCCCGCAACAACGTCTTCCACGACACCCACGACATCTCTACGACGCTGCTCGGCCACAAGGTCGCGATGCCGGCGATTGTCTCGTCGGTCGGCTTCCTCGGCGTCGCCCACTCGGACGGCGAAGCGGGCGTCGCGCGAGCGGCCGGCGACGCCGGCACGATCCAGTTCGTCTCCGGCGTGACCACAACCCCGATCGAGACGATCATGGAGAACGCCTCGGGGCCGGTCTTCTATCAGCTCTATTACGTCGGTGGCCGCGATGCGTCGGCGTCGATCATCGAGCGAGTCAAGCGCGCCGGCGTCTCGGGGCTGGTGCTCACCGTCGACACCCCGACCATCGCCCGCCCAAGGGATCTGCTGTGGTCCAAGCGCAAGTCGGTACCGATGGACATGTCTTTGAAGGAGCTACTGAAGTTCGGGCCGCAGGTCATCACGAAGCCTGGTTGGGCGCTGGATATTGCTCGCTCGAATGGCGTCAAGCTGCCCGATATCTCGATGGCGCTGCGCCCAGACGGCTCAACGATGGGTTTCTGGGAAGGCATCGGCAAGATCTACGAAGAGACACCCAAGTGGGACGACATCGCTTGGGTTCGCCGCCATTGGAACGGACCAATCGTGCTCAAGGGCATTCTGACCGTCGAGGATGCCGAACGCGCCGTCCGCGAGGGCGTGGATGCCATCGTGGTTTCCAACCACGGCGGCAATGTGCTCGATGGGTCGCTGCCGACGCTGCGCGCGCTGCCGCGGATCGTCGATGCCGTCGGCGACAAGATCGAGGTCCTGATGGACTCCGGCGTACGACGCGGGACCGACGTACTGAAGGCACTCGCACTGGGCGCGAAGGGCGTCCTGCTCGGACGCGGCTACGTCTACCCACTGATGGCCGCCGGCGAGCCCGGCGTGCGGCACATTCTGGATCTGTTCCACCGCCAGATCGAAGAGGGCCTGGCCTTCCTCGGCGCGGAATCGATCCATGAGCTGGATCGTTCGTTCCTGGACATACCGGCGTCGTGGGCTCGCATCGAAGATGTCCTCGCACAGGAGGCAGACAAGCCTCGATTGGTCGCATAGCGGTCCGCGAGCACTCCAGGTCGCCCCTGACATGCGACGCCCCGGCCCGAAAGGCTGGGGCGTTTCGCTGTTCGACGACCGTTTCCCGGCATCGCCACCGACCGTTGGTCAAGGGGCGGCCGATCAGTCCCGCGCAGCTGCGAGCTCGGCCAGTTTGGCGACCGTGTTGAGATTGCGCGCGGTGGACATCGCGGCGCCGGGGATTTTGAGCTTCGACCTACCCATCCCTTCGCCGTAGGCCACGTAGATCTCGCGCCGGCCGAGCTCGATGCGCTCCGTCGTCCTGCCTCGCGCACCGTCGATCATCTCGGGGGCGGGGGCGGAATCGAGGAACATCGCCAGGGTCCAGTTCGGCGGATCATCGGGAAACGGGTTGGTTCGTACGACGGCCGCCAACTCTTCGGCGGTTCGGACGAACACGTTGCAGGGCTTACCGAAGTACGCCGCGAGCCGCGACTCGAGCGCCACCTTCAGGTCGGACTCGGACCGATCGCCGGCGAATACCACATTGCCGCTGGCGATATACGTTTGGACGTCGTCGAACCCCTCGTCGACACACATTGCCTTCAGTTCGGACATCGGGATTCTTCCGGTGCCACCCACGTTCACCGCACGTAACAGCGCCACATAGCCAGTCATGACCTCAGTCTCGTGGTTTCCGCGCGACAGGCAACCTCGACCCATCAGTCCGTCGCCACTCCAGGCATGCGGCGACGCCGGTCATCGCGCTAGGCGCGCGCCCGGCCGATGTTGGCGCACGCGACACAGACCGATTCGGGAATCACACCCACACGTTGCAGCCGGCCGAAGATCCAGCAGCCCAGGCAGAACCCGGCGGCCGACTCCAGGGTCGCGGCCACCACGAGGATGCCGAGCAGCACCCAGGTAACGGTCGGCGCGCCGGCCGTCCACGCCAGCGCGGCCGCCAGCGACATCACGAGCCCGATGGCCTGCGCGAACCGCTTGGGCGGGCCCGCGACCAGACGCACCGCACCCAACCGGGGCGCGATGACCCGCGTGGCGAGCTGACCGAACGGCGAATACCTCGGACCTGCCGCCACTCGAAGAGCGAAACCTGCCGCGAGAATCCACGACGCCCACCCGGCGCCGGCCAGCA
>DGBM01000025.1 GCA_002384765.1 Demequinaceae bacterium UBA4004 | reverse complement strand
ACCGGGAAGACGTTCTTCCTCGAGGCCCTCGGCCAGCAGATCGTCGAGGCCGGGATGCGGGTCGCCTGGTTCCGCCTCGAGGACCTCGGCGCCCTGGTCCGCGCACACCGCGCCGACGACTCCGTCGGACGCGTGGTCGCCCGGATCCTCCGCGCCGATTTGATCGTGGTCGATGACATCGGGCTGCTTGAGGTCGGTGCCGACGCGGCCGAGGGCCTCTACCGGCTTGTTGACGCCGCCTACGAGAAACGCTCCATCGCGATCTCCTCGAACCTNNACCCTCGCGACCGCGACCGTCGACCGGCTACTCCACCACGCCCACGTCTGCCAAACCTCGGGCGACTCCATCCGCCTCTCCCAGGCCCTCGCCGGGAAGGGCGTCACCCCGATGAACTAAACCGAGCACGACCGCGCATGGCCAACGCCACCACACCCCAAGTGGGCAGATCTGTTGGCCATGAGCGGGCAGTTTCCGTGGCCACCAGCGGGCAATTCTGCTGGCCGCCTACGGGCAGTTCGGAACGGCCATTGACAGACGATCGCTAGAACCCAAGACGAAACTGGGGAATTTCAGTGAGCGCCGTCATCTGCACGCCCTGCTCACGCAGGACGCGGATGATCGACTCGACCACGTGCCCCTCGGCGCGGAGCTGATCGATGAATCCCATGATCAGTGGTTGCGGGGGTCGAGTTCCCCCGCGAAGAAAGTCGCCGCGGCTTTGAGGATCGCGACGTCTTCACGGAGCCGCTTGTTCTCGGCCTTGAGGCGGCCGATCTCCGCATGCTCCTCGCTGGTCTGCCCCTCCCGCTCACCGGCATCGATATCGGCTTGCAGCACCCACCGGCGCAACGACTCGGCACCGACCCCTTCCTGACGGGCCACAGCCGCGATCGCCTTCGCGTTCGACGGGTACTCGGCCCGATACTCGCGCACGAGCCTGACAGCGCGCTCACGGAGCGCGGGATCGATCTTCTTCGGCATGACGACATCCAATCAACACAAAAGGATGCGGCATCAAACCCGAGGCGGTTCAACCTGCCCGAGGCCCTGGCCCTGGCAGAACGCCTTCGACCGACTCTTCACGATCACGCACGCACCGCCACCAGCCGCGGTCGCCTGAACATCGCCACAACCGCGGCACGACCAAGGACCACGTGGACGACCGGGATGCGATGCCCGGAACTCACCCCTGCCCCGACACATCACCGCCCGACGCTCACACCGGCCCGGCCCGCCCGAGGCTCATCGGTGGATCGAGGCTAAGAGGAACTATTGGACACCGTGCTCACTGACCTCTTTCGTTTCGCTCGTTGGTGAGACCTCTGCCTGTGGCTGTTCGGGCTGCGATTGCTTCCGTTTGTCAGTGCGCTTCTTGAGTGCTAGAGCGGGCTTCTCGATGAGGTGGTACGTGACACTGGAGAACACGAGTGAGATCGCGAAGACGAGTCCGAGGTTCCAGAAGAATCCGGGGTATGTCTCCGGCCCTTGCCACCCGAGCTTCACAACGAGCCAGATAACGGGCACGTGCCACAGATACAGGCTGTAGGAGACGAGGCCGACGTAACGTAGCGGCAGGAAGTCAAGAGACTTTGCGACGATGCCCGGCCCACCCGTGCGCGCGGGAAGAGCGACAAACAAGAGTGCCGCGCCGAACGCAACCGCAAGCGTCGTGTCCTTGAAGTCTCCGGGTGTGAAGTAAGATGCGCCGACCATCGCGACGGCCGCGGCGAACGCGGCTACTCGGAAGCGAGCCGCGTACGCGTGCGGAATGCGTTCGGCTTCGAACGCTGCGACCAGGAGCGCGGCGAGCATGCCGAACGCGAACAAGTCTGCATGTGCTGGGAAGCTCCGGGCGAAGACGGCGAGCCAGTTCCCGCCCCACTCGTAGAGGAACCGTTCGTCTTCCGTGAACCCCTGAAAGATGCTCCACTTGACGATCTTGCCAGCGAGCCCGATGAGGAACATCCCGGCGATCGGCACAGCCGCAATCAGCAGCCCTCGATGGTCCTTGGTCCTCTTACGGATCTTCCAGGCGACGAGCGCCATGAGCGGCATAACGACGTAGAAGACAAGCTCAACCGTCAGGCTCCACGCAACTGAGATGCCCGTCTTCAAACTGAACGGAAAGAGCGTCTGGAGCATGGTCATGTTGATGAGCAGCAGGCCGGGGTCGGTCATGTAGCCGATGAGTTCGCCGCTACTCTCGACGCTGTCGAGTTGCGGTGTCACGTACGCGGTGCCCAGCACCAGCGACACCAGCAGGGTGATGACAATGTAGGCGGGAAAGACGCGGAGAGCTCGGTTGGTTGCGTACCGACCGATGACGGGGAACTTGTCGCCCGTCAGCAGAGCTGAAGCGAACGGGCGGAACAGCAGGAACCCCGACAGCGCAAAGAACAGAGTGAGGCCGTTGAGCAACGGGTACATAAGGGGGGCTGCGACCCCCCAAGACACGAAGTCCGACATGTGCACACGTGTGTGCCCAATGAGAACTCCAATTGCCGCGAGCGCGCGGAGCCCTTCCATGCCGACGATGCGGCGGCCCCACGAGGGCTGAAAAGCGATCTGTGAATCCCTCATGGCAGCGACGATACCAGCGCATTGTTTCTATGTCGTGAACGTATTAGGCTCATCGCGTTTGAGGGTGTAGGTGGGGTCTGAAGGGCCTTGACCCTCGATCGTGGACACGGTGTCGTTTCGGT
>DGBM01000033.1:415-3261 GCA_002384765.1 Demequinaceae bacterium UBA4004 | reverse complement strand
CAGCGGCTGCCGATCGAGCCGATCTCCCAGGCGAGCGCCAATCAGCGCGCCGGACGCGCGGGCCGCCTCGCGGACGGCATCGCCATCCGGTTGTACTCCGAGGACGACTTCGCGTCGCGCCCCGACTTCACCGAGCCGGAAATTCTGCGGACCTCGCTCGCGTCGGTGCTGCTGCAGATGATCTCGGTGGGCGTGGTGTCGACGCCCGACGAGGTGGCCTCCTTCCCGTTTGTGGAGCCTCCCGACACCCGCTCCATCAAGGACGGCATCCAATTGCTGTCCGACCTCGGGGCGGTCACCACGAATCGCGTCAGCAAGACCCGGCTGACGGACGTGGGGCGCAAGCTCGCGCGCCTGCCGATCGACCCCCGCCAGGCCCGGATGATCGTCGAGGGCGAGCGTCACGGAGTCGCCTACGAGGCCGCGGTGATCGCCGCAGCGCTGTCGATCCAGGACCCGCGCGAGCGTCCCAGCGACAAGCGCGCCGAGGCCGACCTTCAGCATCGGCGCTTCTCCACCCCCACGTCGGACCTGTTGGGCTACCTCAACCTGTGGGCGTACCTGCGGGACCGCCAGCACGAGCTGTCCGGCAGCGCGTTCCGGCGCATGTGCCGGTCCGAGTTCCTCAACTACTTGCGCGTGCGCGAGTGGCAGGACCTGGTCCAGCAGTTGCGGCAAGCGGGCAAGCCGGCAGGGATTCACATCAAGGCCAGAGCGGCAAAGCCGGTCGCGGCCGACCAAGGTGCGGGCGGCGGCGGTGCGGACGGCGGCGCGGGCGACCAACGCACCACGGCGTTCCTGCATGCGTGGGACGAGGATGCCATCCACCGCTCCGTGCTCGCGGGCCTGCTCACCCAGATCGGCATGCAGGACGAGGGCAGGGTGACCGCGTCGAGCTACTCGCACCTGCGCGGCGAGGCGAAGGCCGTCGCCTTGAAGCGGGCGCGCAAACGGGCGACCAACGAGTACCTGGGCACGCGCGGCGCCCGCTTCGCCATCCAGCCTGGCTCTCCCCTGTCCACGAAGCCGCCCGCTTTCGTGATGGCCGCCCAACTGGTGGAGACCAACCGGCTGTGGGCGCGCGACGTGGCGCGCATCGACCCGGCATGGGCGGAGGAGCTCGCCGGCGACCTGGCCAAGCACACCTACTCCGAGCCCCACTGGTCCACCAGCAAGGGCGCGGCCATGGCCCACGAGAAAGTACTGCTGTACGGAGTGCCCATCATCGCCGAGCGCCGCGTGCTGTGGGGAAAGGTCAACCCGGCGGAGGCGCGCGAGCTGTTCATTCGCCACGCGCTGGTGCAGGGCGAGTGGACCACCCACCACGAGTTCTGGAAGGCCAATCAGGCCGCGCTTGCCGAGGCCGCCGACGTGGAGGCCCGCACCCGCACCTTCGGGCTCGTGGCGGGCGAGGAGGAGCTATTCGACTTCTACGACGAGCGCCTCCCCGACCACGTGGTCTCCGCCGCGCATTTCGACAAGTGGTGGAAGGGCGCCCGCCGGGAGCACCCGGACCTGCTCACCTACACGACCGAGCTGCTCATGCCCGACGCGGCCGAGGTGGACCCGTCCCAATTCCCGGACACGTGGCCCCAAGGCGAGCTCACGCTGCCGCTCACCTACCAATTTGAGCCCGGCGCCGACGCGGACGGAGTGACCGTCCACATTCCCCTCGCCGTACTCCCCCGCGTCACGCCCGACGGCTTCGACCGGCTGGTGCCCGGAATGCTGCCGGAGCTCACCACGGCGACCATCAGGGCGCTTCCCAAGCCCGTGCGCCGCCAGCTGGTGCCCGCCCCGGATGCCGCCAGGGACATCGTCGCGTGGATGGCGGTCCACACCCCCGCTTGGGAGGACCTTGCCCGTGCCGGCGACATGGCGGAGTCCTATCGCGACGCCTTCACGCGCGCCACGCGGGCGCTGCGCGACGTCACCATCCCGGCCGATGCGTGGGACGAGGTGGACGACCGTCTCGCGTCACACCTCAAGATGACGTTCCGGATCGTGGAGCACAAGAACGGCCGCGAGAGCGTCGTGGACGAGTCGACGCACCTACTCGCGCTCAAGCGTTCGCTCGCGCCTCGGACCGCCGACGCGGTGAGGCGGGCCGTGGGTGCGGCCCCCGCTGCGGGCCGCAACGGGCCGGCCAAGGTCTCCCTTTCCGCCTCAAAGCCGTCTCCCGCCGTCTTCGCTGGCGGGCCGGTCGTCGAGAAGGGCGAACTGAGCACGTGGCCCGCCGACCTACCGGGCGGAGCCCTTCCCGAGGTCATCGAGTCCGACGTGGGCGGCGGCGTGATTGTGCGCGGCTACCCGGGACTCGTGGAGGAGAGGGGCGGCGCTGCGCTTCGCATCTTGGCCGACGCCCGTGAGCGTGACGCCGTACATGCGGACGGCGTGAGGCGCCTGTTGCTGACCGAGTGCGTATTGGCCACCAAACGGGTCACCTCCCGCTGGACGAGCGCGCAGTCGCTGGCACTCGCCGCGTCGGGCTACCGGACCACCGGCGCGCTGGTCGACGACCTTCAGCTCACGGCGATCCGCGCGCTGACCACCGTCACGCTCACGACTGCCGGCGGCGACGCGGTGGACGCCGCCGCAGTGCGTTCGGCCGACGCGTACGCGGCCGCTCGCGACCACGTGCGCGATCGGCTCGAGGACGAGATCTACCGCATCGTCGGCCTGGTGGTGCCGATCGCCGAGGCCTCCCGCGCGCTCGACGCAGACATCCGCGCCACCACGTCGATGGCACTGCTGTCCACCCTGGCCGACGTGCGCGCCCTGGCGGAGGACCTTGCCGGCGACGGCTTCCTGTCGCGCACCCCGCCCGGCCGGCTGCGGCACGTGCC
>DGBM01000033.1:0-336 GCA_002384765.1 Demequinaceae bacterium UBA4004 | reverse complement strand
GCGGAGGAGGCTGATCGTGAACGTGAAGCCGCCGCGGGGAGCATCCCGGATGCGGCGCGAGCCGCCCGCATCAACGCCGCGCGGTGGATGATCGAGGAATTCCGCGTGTCGCTGTTCGCCCAGCAACTCGGCACCGACGGCCCCGTCAGCGAGAAGCGGATTCGGGCCGCGCTCGCCGCGCCGCCCGACTAGCCCGGGCACAAGTCCCGCTACGGGCCCGTGACCACCTTGAACGCGTCGTGGTGGGAAATGCCCTCATCGAGATAGGCGTCGCCGTACGGTATGTACCCGAGCTTCTCGTAGAACGGCATAGCCTGATCCTGGGCACTGAGTTCG
>DGBM01000098.1 GCA_002384765.1 Demequinaceae bacterium UBA4004 | reverse complement strand
ATCACCGCCGGTGGCAAGAACATCACGCCCAGCCTCATCGAGAACACGATGAAGGGCAGCCCCTACATCAGCGAGTGCGTGCTCATCGCCGACGGGCACAAGTACCCCACCGCGCTGATCGAGCTCGATGCCGACGCCGTCGCAGAATGGGCCGAGAACCGGGGCCTGGCGTTCCGCGGCTTCACCAGCATGACCCAGCTGCCCGAGGTGCAAGAGCTGATCTCCGCCGAGGTAGCGAGGCTGAACCGGGAACTAGCGCGGGTGGAGCAGATCAAGAAGTTCCGGATCCTGCCCAAGGAGCTCGAACCGGAGGAGGGAGACACCACTCCGACCCGGAAGATCCGTCGCGCCCACTTCCAGAAGATGTTCGCGAACCTCATCGACGAGATGTACGCAGATGAGCGCGAGGAGCTCGAGCTTTTCGAGTGAAGGGAATCAGCGTCGGTGTGGACTCGGCAACACCGCCGCATCAGCATGGGGCAAGCCAACTCACGAGATAGGAAATAGTATGCGGATGTTCGGCAAGCGGTGGAGGACAGCTGTGGCGGTGGTCGCCTCGAGCGCCCTCCTGGCAGCCTGTGGGGGCGGCGAAGGCAACAACAGCGACGCCAATGAGGGAGTGGCGGGAGGCAGCGCGACGGGTGAGCCGCTCAAGATCGGCTGGCTGACCGACGCGACGTCAGTCACCCGCGGCACGTACTTCCCCGAGTATGAGGGGGCGAAGCTCTTCTTCTCCGAGCTCAACGCCCAGGGTGGGATCAACGGACGCCCGGTCGAGCTGCTGATGCGAGACATCAAGATTGACAACCAACTGGCGGTCACCTCCACGACCAACCTTGTTGAGGGCGAGAACGTCATGATGCTCGCGGGCGGAACCATCGAGGGCCTGCTACCTGCTGTATTCGAGGTCGCTCGAGCCAATGGCGTGCCGTTCCTGTCTGGCCACAGTGCCCGACCCGACATGTTCCCCCCCGAGCCGGACCCGCTTCTCTTCACAACCGGCAACGTATTCGAGGCAATGTCGGACGCGAGGCTAGAAATCTGGCCCAAGCTGATGGATTCGATCGGCGTGGAGGGGGGCGGGCTGGCGTGCTACATCCACCAGGCGCCGGCCTCCCAAGCCGTGTGCAATCGCTGGCTCGACGAGCAGGTCGAGCAGACGCCTGAGTTCTCCCAAGGGCCGATCGTCAACGCACCCTTGGAGACTACCGACTTCACCTCGTACGCCAGGCCCATCGCCGAGGCGGACCCCGCGGCGTTCTTCGACATCTCGATCGCTTCCCACGCGATCGGCATCGCGGTGGCGACGCGCAACGCGGGATACGAGGGGCCGATCGTGTTCTCGATGACGGCGACTCCAGAGACCGACATTCGGCAGGTCGTGCAGCAGACCGGGGCTGAGAATATTTACGCGGTCAGCAACATCACCTCTATCGACGAGACCGATGTGCCGGAGGTGCAGAAGATTCTTGACGCCGCCGAGGAGTACGGGACAGACATCGACCCGAGCAGCGCGACGGTCAACGGCTGGCTGATGGGCATGGTGATCGCCGACGCGCTCGAGCGGTGTGGCGAGGACTGCGACCGTGCCGGTCTCCGAGAAGCCCTGGAGGGGACCGACCTCGACACGGCCGGGCTCACTGGCGGTGCGCTGCGGTACTCGGCCGAGGACCACACCGGTGACCGGTACTGGACCGCCTATGCCTGGGACGAGGAGAAGGACGGGCTCGTGCGTGTGGTGGACGAGTGGACCACCTTCGACGCCAGCACCGACCTGACCAAGCCTCTGGGCTAAGGGTGGCCACCCTCGTCTACTACGAGCCCGGCCCGGCCTTCATCGGCCGGGCCGGGCGCAAGGAGAAGTTCTCGTGGATCTGATGCTCCTGATCGACACGCTGAAGTTCGCCAGCGTGTACGCCATGCTCGCCGTTGGTTTCATGATCGTCTACCGAACGTCTCGGGTCCTGAACCTCACGCAGCCGGGCGTGGTGCTGGTCAGCGGCTTTCTGGCGCTGTTCTTCCTGCCCGCGACCGGCGCCAGTGGTGGCAGGTTCTGGCTCGTCGCGGCGGCCTTGATCGGGCTCGGCGCCCTGGCCGGGCTGCTGCTCTACGTGCTGCTCTTGCGGCCGATGGCCGGTGAGTCGCGGATCTCTCAGGTCTTGATGACCCTCGCGGCGCTCTTCTTGGTCGAAGCGATCGTGGAGGCCGGGTGGCGAGGCCAGTCCGGCTACCTAACAGTGCCCGGTTCCGGGCTCCGCGTCGATCTGCTGGGTACGAGCGTGCGTCTCCTCGACCTGGTGCCCATCGGCGTGGCGTTGCTGGTCTTCACGCTGCTGGCCGTGTTCTACCGCTACTCCCCGTACGGGGTCCAGATGCGGGCGGTCGCGGAGAACCCGGCGCTTGCCTCGCGTCGGGGCATCGATATCGACCGCATCGGCGCCGTCGCCTGGGCCATGGCCGCCGGTCTCGGTGTCATGGCGATGTTCATGACCACCACGCAGGGCGCCGTCAGCCCGTTGCTGGTCGGCACCGCGCTGAAGGGCTTCACCGTCGCCCTGGTAGCCGGACTGGACAGCCTTGGCGCACTGTTCCCGTCGGCGCTGCTGATCGCGGCGGCCGAGGTGTTGGTCTTGCGCTACTGGGACCAGCAGTTAGGGGAGGCCGTGCCCTACGTGGTCCTCCTGGTGGTGCTGCTACTGAAACCGTGGGGCCTCGCCGGAACCAGAGAGGAGCTCGACCGTGTCTAACGCGACGGAATCTGAGACCACGACTTCGTCCGCGGCACCTGCAGCGCACCAGAACGTGACGGCGCAGATGAGCCGTCCTCGTGCACGCCGAGGTTGGCTGCCCAGGCGCTCGCCGTACCTGCGGACGACCTACCGGGGCGAGTTGGCCTTCTTCCCCTACTCCGGCGTCCGCGTCGCCGGGCTCGCGGTTCTGGGCCTGGCGCTGGTGGCATTCCCGCTGCTTGCCGGCAACTACTGGATCGGAGTGGCCAACCTGTGTGCCATCACCGCTATCGCGGCGCTCGGCGTGCAGATCGTGACCGGGATGGCCGGACAGCTCTCGTTGGGACACGCCGCGTTCCTGGCCATCGGCGGGTTCACCGCCGCCGGGCTGCACCTGCACCTGGAGCTGCCGCTATGGGTGGGCGGCCCCGCCGCGATGCTGGCGGGCGCGGTAGTGGGCATGCTCGCGGGTGTCCCCGCACTTCGCCTGCGCGGCTTCTACCTCGGTATCACCACGCTGGCGGTGCAGTACGTCGTCGTCGCGGCCGGCCTGAAATACCAGGGCTACCTCCAGTCATCACTGGGGACCGGCGGTAGCCTCACCGTCCCGGCACCCGACCTCGGGCTGGTAACGCTCACTAGGCCGTGGCACTGGTACCTGGCGATGGTGCTCCTGCTCGGTGTGGTATTGCTGGCCGTGGCCAATCTGCGGCGTTCCGACCTGGGCCGCAGCTTCCTCGCGGTCAGGCAGGGTGAGGTCGCCGCAGAGGCGCTCGGGATCAACGTCGCCTTCGTCAAGATCACGGCGTTCGCCCTGAGCGGGGCGCTGGGTGGACTCGCCGGTGCCCTTTTCGCCTACTACTACCGCAGCGTTTCGATCGAGAACTTCGACCTCCTCCTCAGCGTGACCTTCCTTGCGATGGTGATCATCGGTGGCTTGGGCTCGATCCAAGGTGCTGTCTACGGGGCAATCTTCGTCACCGCCACTCCGCACGTCGTCGGCTGGCTCCTGGAGGTCCTGGAGCTGAGCGGCACACTCGGCACCCGGCTCCGAGCGATCGAGCTGGGCGTCTTCGCGCTGACGATGATGGCATTCCTGCTCTTCGAGCCCGAGGGGCTCGCCGGGGTCTGGCAACGCGTCAAGAGCTACTTCACCCGCTGGCCGTTCCGCTACACCGACATGACCACGACCGCGAAACGGTAGGAGACCACAGTGCTCGAGTTACACCAAGTCGAGGTCGTCTACAACAAGACGGCGACGGCGATCCGAGGTGTTTCCATGGAGGCGGCCACGGGGAAGATCACCGCCTTGCTGGGCACCAACGGAGCCGGCAAGACCACGACACTGACTGCCATCTCCGGGTTCCTCGGCATGGAGAGTGCCGAGGTCATCGGGGGAGAGATCCGCTTCGACGGCCGCCGAATTGACCGCTTGCCGACTCACCGGATCAGTCGACTCGGGATCGCGCTGGTTCCTGAGCGGGACAAGGTGTTCGACACGCTGACGGTCGCCGACAACCTCAAGCTGGTCAGCACCGGCGGGTCGGGGATCCAGATAATCTTCGAGGAATTCCCGCGACTGAAGGAACTGTCTGCTCGGACGGCCGGCTACCTCTCCGGCGGGGAGAAGCAGCTTCTTGCGCTGGCCATGGCGCTGGCGACCGAGCCGAAGGCGCTGCTGGTTGACGAGCTGTCCCTCGGGCTGGCGCCCCTCGTGGCGCACGGTCTGCTGACCGAACTCCAGCGCGTGCAACGGTCTCGCGACCTGACGGTGCTGCTGGTGGAGCAAAACGCAGCGGCCGCGCTAGCGGTGGCGGACTACGGCTATGTCATGGAGGACGGCCGAATTGTCCACGACGGCACGCCGGAGGCGTTGCTGTCGCACGGCGACATCATGGAGTTCTACCTCGGCACAGCGTCCGGTGGTGCTGAGGGGCAACGGTCGTACCGGGAGGTCAAACAGTATCGGCGCAAGAGGAGGTGGGCAGGATGACGACTGTCTTGGAGATCGACTCGGTCAGCGTCGCCTTCGGTGGCGTCAAGGCGCTGAGCGACGTCTCGTTCGAGCTGCGGGCGGGGGAGCTGGTCGCCCTGATCGGCCCCAACGGAGCCGGGAAGACCGCGATGCTCAACAGCATCTCGGGGATCTATCGGCCCAACTCCGGAGAGGTCCGGCTGCGCGGCGAGCCGATCCGGGGAGTGCCCCCGCACCGGATCGCCTCGAGGGGGATCGGCCGCGCGTTCCAGCACGCGGAGCTGTTCGCCGGCATGACGGTGGTCGAGAACCTCATGGTCGGGCGGCATCGCCAGCTGGCTAGCAACCTCGCTGCGATGGCGACCTTCGTCGGACCGTACCGTCGCAAGGAGACACGCGAGCGCGCGGTTGTTGAGGAGATCATCGACTTCTTCGAGTTGGAGCGCTATCGGCACCGACGGGTCGAGGGCCTCTCCTTCGGGGTCCAGAAGCTGGTCGGCGTCGCCCGTGCGGTCTGCATGGAGCCGCAGGTGCTCCTGCTCGACGAACCATCGTCCGGGCTCACCCGCCAGGAGAAGGAGGACTTCGCCCGGTTCATGCTTCGTGTCCACCACGACCGTGCCCTGCCGATCCTCTGGGTTGAGCACGACATGCAGATGGTGATGGACCTGGCCGACCGCGTGATCGTGCTGGACTATGGCGTGAAGATCGCCGACGGCTCACCGGAGGAGGTGGCCGCGGACCCGGCGGTCCGCGCCGCCTACCTGGGCGTTCCCTGAGGCGATCGGCTGAGCCGGAGGACGCTGTTCAACTCTTGACGCGGGCCGCGGGCCTGCCTACCATGGAATCAATAGATCGATCGATAAGTGCGGGGTGCTGATGAGCGAGACAGCGGTATTTGATGAGGCCAGGCTCGGGCGGAAGTACGAGCTTTGGGACGAGATGCCGGAGGGCTACCGTGAGGCGGCGGCGAGAATCGCGTCGTTCCAGGCGCTTGCCGAGGTTGTCGGTGTGCTGCCCTTCGCGGAGTGGGTCGACCGTGCTCCGGACTACGAGCGCAAGCAGATGGTTCTCGCCAAGGTGCAGGATGAGGTCGGCCACGGGCACGTCACTGCGCGGGTGGCCGAAGACCTTGGCGTGCCCCGCGAGCGGATCCTCACCGACTTCGCGGAGGGCAAGACCAAGCTTCTCAACATCTTTCACTACGGGTTCGATAGCTGGGAGGAGCTCGGCCCGGCCGCGCTGCTGATGAACAGCTCGGCGATCGTACAGTTCCAGGCGCTGGATCAGGGGACCTACCTTCCCTACGCGCGTGCGTTGCGCAAGATCGAGAAGGAGGAGAGCTTCCACTACCACCACGCCATCGACCTGACCCACCAGACGATGGTGCTGGGGTCCAGGGCCCAGCGGGAGCGCGCCCAGGAGGCGTTCGAGACCTGGCTGCCCCGTCTGCTCGCGTACTTCGGCCCTCCGGACAGCGAGACGTATCAGCAGAACGCGATGTACCGGTTCGGGCTGAAGGTGAAGTCCAACGACCAGCTTCGCCAGGAGTGGCTTACCAAGATCATTCCGGTCTTCCGTGACCTCGGGATCTACGTCGACCCGGCGCTGGCCAGTTTCGATAAGGAGAGCCAGGAGTGGAGTTACGCGTCGCCGGACTGGGTCGAGATCAAGCGCATCCTCAACGAGGGCGGGCCCCGGTTGGCGCAGTGGCGGGAGCACATTGGCGGCACGCTGGAGCGGAACGGGATCTACCGGGACGTCGCGCTTGCGGGGGTCGCGGCATGAGGCAAGGGAGTGAACCCGACGTGTATGAGGTCTTCGCCCGCTTCGGCGACGACACGTCTGAGCCGATTCGCTGGCTCGGCAGCGTGCGGTCGGGGTCAGCGGAGCTGGCGTGGCACGCCGCCAAAGAGATCTACACCAGACGAGAGGACTGTACCGTGCTGTGGGTTGCCCAGCGGGCGGGGATGGTCACCAGCGGTCCGGAGGATGCGGAGGTGCTGCGCAGTCCCGAGCGACTGAAGTACCGCACCCCCGGCAGCGTCGGCCGCCACCGGCGAGCACGCGCGCAGGCGGGCGAGGTCAAGCCGGTCAAGGGGTGTCTGGCATGACTGCCACCGAGCAGCAGACCGCCGTCGACCTGCGGCTGGCGGCCGAGGACCACTTCCTGCACGGACACCTGCTCGGCTCCTGGGTCGTGGACTACCTCGACCTCGAGGAGTCGCTGGCCGTAGGGTCGGTCGCGCAGGAGGAGCTCGCCCACGCCGCGACGTACCTGAGTCTCAGCGGTCTCGACGAGGCCGGACGCGACGACTTTGTCTACGAGCGGCCCGTGGAGACCTGGCACCCGACTCGGTTGCTCAGCCACCGCCTGCACGACTGGCCGGCCACCGTTGTCCGCGGGGTGCTGCTCTCCCACGCGGCGTTGCTGCGGGCCGAGGTGCTGTGCGCGTCGGACTCCGAACCGCTCCGTGCCGCCGGTGCGGTGATCGCAGCCGAGCAGCAGCTGCACGTGACCCACTGGCAGAGGTGGGCCGGCCTGCTCTCCGGCGACCGCCGCACCGCCTCGGAGTTCGGCCACCGCGCGGCGGTGGTCGTTCCCCTGGGGCGGGACGTGTTCGGCAGCGTTCGGCCCGTCGACCCGGCGAGCGGCCGGAGTCTGCATCAGTCCTGGGCACAGCGGGTGGCCTCGGCTTTCGAGGACCAGCAGATGGTCGCGCAGGCGCTCGGCGACGAGCCGCTCACCCGTGGCGCGGGCACGGATCACCCTGAGCTCGTGGAGGTGTTCGACGATATCCGCGGGATCAGGTTGGGCCCGGACGACGGAGTGCGGGGGCTGTACCGATGAGTGACGAGAGAGAGGTCCGGATCCGCGCCGCCATCGCCACCGTCGAGGACCCTGAGGTTCCGGTGACCCTGGTCGACCTCGGGGTCGTCCGCGAGGTTACTGTGGGGCCCGGGTCGGTGCGCGTCGTGCTCCGCCCGACACGGCTGGGCTGTCCCGCCCGAGGCGAGATGGCGCACCGAGTTCGGCACGCGGTGCTGGGGGCCGACCCCGACGTCGAGGTGAAGGTTGACTGGGAGCTGTCTGCCTGGAACGGCGAGGACGTCTCCGCCCCCGGCCGAAAAGTGCTCGTCCAGTTCGGGTACGCCGACCCCGGCACGGCCGACGAGCGCTGCCCCTACTGTGGCTCTGCTGAGGTACGAAAGGAAGGCGCGTTCGGGGGTGCGGTCTGCAAGGTGCCGTATACCTGTCGCGGCTGCGGCAGTACCTTCGACGCTCTGCGGAGCGGCCCACGGCCGACTACCGAACTCGGGACAGGAGGTTCGCGGTGCCGTACGTGATCGCAGCCCCGTGCATCGACGTGATGGACAAGTCATGTGTGGAGGAGTGTCCGGTCGACTGCATCTACGAAGGCTCCCGCAAGCTGTACATCCAGCCCGAGGAGTGCATCGACTGCGGCGCCTGTGAACCGGTGTGCCCGGTCGAGGCGATCTCGCCGAAGCGAACGGTCCCTGCCGACCAGCAGGACTTCGTCGCAGACAACGCACGCTTCTTCAGCGAGCCGCTGCCCGGACGTGACGTTCCGCTGGGGTCGCCCGGCGGGGCTCGCAAGGTGGGTGCGGTCGGCGCCGACACCGTCCTCGTGTCCTCGCTGGAGCAGACGCGGTGAGGGTCGACGAACGGGCCCGCGTCCTGGGCGCGGGGGACTGGTTTGACGCCGAACTCGGGGCTCTTCTGGGAACAGTCTGCGGCTCGTGTCGAACCCCGTCGTTCCCGCCCCGGCGGTACTGCTGGCGGTGCGGAGCGGGCATGCAGCCCCAGGTGCTGCCCCGCACCGGCACGGTGGTCGCCCGGACCACGGTCCGCGTCGCGCCCCCCGGCTTCCCGGCGCAGTACCAGATCGGCGTCGTCGAGCTCGCCCGCGACCTTCGGGTGCTGGCCAGGTTCGCTGACGAGGCACCCGGACACGGAGCTACCGTCAGCGTCAGGACCGGCCTCCTGCGGGAGGACGAGAGCGGCGAGGTGATGGGACCGGTCTTCGTCGCCGAGAACACGACGGTCGCGACGCAGGAGGCGACAGCCGCATCGCCGGCAGAGAGCCGGGCCGGTACGCCGGCCGAGGAACCCCTCGGGGTCGCGGTCGCGGGCGTGGCCACGACGGCCTTCGGACGCCCCGACCTGCCCGCCGAGCAGCTGGCGGCCGAGGCCGCCCTGGCCGCGGTCGCGGACGCCGGGCTCCACGCGGACGAGGTGGACGCGGTCGTCGTGGGCAGCGCCTTCGCGACCGCCGCCCTCGGCCAGCGGATGCTCCGCTACGTCCCGTGGGGAGGCCGGCGGATGGTGAACGTGGAGAACGCCTGCGCCAGCGGCACCTCGGCGCTCGCCGAGGCGGTCGCTCTCGTGCGCGCTGGCCTCGCCGAGGTCGTAGTCGCGGTGGGTGCCGATATCCCGGTCCGCTCGGGCGGAGGTCTGATCCCGCTCGATCGGGAGGACCCCGTCGCCGGTATCGGCGTCACCCTGCCCTCGCTCTACGCCCTGGTGGGCGACCGCTACCAGAGCACCTACCAGGTCGGTGAGGACGGCTTCGCCGAGGTGGTGGTACGCAGCCGGCAGAACGGTTCGAGGAACCCCGACGCATTCCGACGCGACGCGGTGACCCGTGAGGACGTTCTCGCGTCGCGGTTGATCGCCGACCCGCTGACCCTCTTCCAGTGCGCGCCCAACGCCGACGGCGCGAGCGCCGTGGTGGTGGTCGCCGACCACGTCCGCAAGCGCTGCGCCCATCCACCGGTCGAGATCGCCGGACTCGCGCTCCGCGCCGGGTATGCCAAGGATCGGTTCACCGGAGAGAGCGTCGTGCGGCGGGTCGCTCAGGCGGCCTACGCGCAGGCCGGCGTGCAACCGGAGCAGGTTGGCGTGGTGGAGCTGCACGACGCGTTCGCGCCGGCGGCGCTGACCAACCTGGAGTACCTCGGGCTGGCCGAGCCGGGCACGGCCGGGCACCGTCTGCTGGCCGGGGACTTCCGTGGCGGCACAACCGGCCCCGCGCTCAACCCGAGCGGCGGGCTGCTGTCCCGTGGGCACCCCCCCGGCGCGACCGGCCTCGCGCAGGTAGGTGAGCTGGTTCGTCAGCTGCGCGGGGAGGCCGGTGACCGCCAGGTCGATGCGGAGGCCGCCGTGGTCCACACCATGGGGGGCACCGTGCTGGAGCTGGAGACCAACGCCTGCGTCGTCGCCGTTCTCAGGCGTGGCCGGTGACCGGCGGGGCGGAGGCCGCCGAGCGTTACGGGCTCGGCCCGTCGGAGGTGGCCGCTCGAAACTGGGGTGCCGAGCTCGCCGCCGAACTAGCGGAGGAGGACCACACCTGGGAGGAGGCGGGCGCCTTTCCGTGGGACGAGTACCGCAGGCTGGCGAAGGAGGGTGTCCTCGGACTGACGTATCCCGGGCGCTTCGGCGGCCGGGACGGCTCCCGACTGGAGGCTGTCCTGCTAGTCGAGCAGCTGGCCGGAAGGTCGTTCGTCCTCGCCGAGGCGGTCCACCTGGCCCTGAACGGCCCAGCACATATGATCGCCCGGGCAGCCGCGGAGCCGCTCGCCCAGGAGTGGCTTCCGCCGGTGATGGCGGGACGCTCGATGGTGGCGATCGCGATCACCGAGCTCGACGCGGGCACCGCACTGGGTGACCTGACCAGCACGTTCCACAGGAACGGCGACGGGTCGGTCCAGGTCGACGGCCACAAGTGCTTCGTGACCGCAGGCGCTCTTGCGGACGCGCTGCTGGTCGTGGGCCGGTTCGGTGGCTCCGGCAGCCGGGGGATCGGTGCGGTGCTGGTGCCCACCAGCACCGCGGGGGTGCAGGTCGGGCAGGTCTACGACAAGCACGGCGGCAACGCCATGCCCGAGGCGGCGGTCACCTTCGACGGCTGTCGGGTGCCGTCGAGCGCGGTGCTGGTCGAGGGCGACGAGACGTCGAGCTCCAGCCTCAAGCGGGTCCTCCACATGTACGATGCCATGCGGCTCGGCATCGCCGCGATCTGCGTCGGGGTGGCGCAGGCGTCGGTGGACCGTGCCGTCGATCACCTCCGCTCGCGACACCAAGGCGGCCAACGACTCGCGGACATGCAGGGGCTGCGGTGGACGTGGGCGAGGCTCGCTCTGCAGGTGGAACAGGCCAGGCTGCTGACCTACCGTGCCGCCAGGATGGCCGACGACGAGGGATTCCCTCCAGGCACTGAGACGGCGATGGCGAAGCTAGCGGCCTCCGAGGTCGCGGTCGCGGCCTCCCAGGCCGCGATCCAGGCATTCGGCTGGCGAGGGATCGTCCGCAGCGCCGACCACCCCGTCGAGCGTGTGGCCCGGGAGACACGAGGCTGGACCATTGCAGGAGGAACGACCGAAAGCACGCTCAACGCGCTGGCGCGCGAGCTGTTCGAAAGGTGAGTGGCATGTTCTTTGAGGAACTGGTCGACGGAGCGACACACCGGACGAGATACCACACGGTGACCGCCGAGGAGCTGCACCGGTTCGCGGCTGATTTCGACCCCCAGCCCATGCATCTCGACCCGGCCGCTTCCGCGGCGCTGCCGTTCGGGGAAGTGATCGCATCGGGGTTCCACACGATCGCCCTGGCCTGGCGGCTGTGGACAGAGATCGGGATGGGTGACCACGGGCGTGGCGGGATCGCACTGGAGCAGGCCACGTGGTATCGGCCGGTCTACGCCGGGACCACCCTGTACGCTCAGGTGGAGATCGTCGGCCCTCGGGTCACTAGCGGTGGCAAAGGTCTGGCCATGATGCGGTTCGACGTCCGGGATGACCAGGACAACCAGCTTCTGACGTTCTCGACGACGGGTCTGTTCGCCCGGATGACCGACGAGTCGCCATCCCTGCGGGTGGAGAGATGAGCGCCATGCGGGACTCGAAGGAGGCCACGGGAGTGCCGGTCCGCGAGTTGTCTGACGAGGAGCTCGAGCGGCAAGGCACCTACGCGCACGCCACCCGGACATGGGTGATGCTGCACGGGACCGCGGAGCAGTTCCGGCACCACACCGAGCGGATGCTCGAGCTGGAGCAGGAATACATCCGCCGGCACCCGAAGCGCACGTGGCAGGGTGTGGCGCGGGCGCAGGACGCCGCGGGGCTCGATCCCGTCACCCGGCTCCGGCTGGAGCTTCGCGGCCTCATCAACCAGCTGGATGCGTTACTGACCGACGCCGTGCCCGTGTCCGATCACGACACCGGGGCACTCGGCGGCGCCGCAGCTACCACTGAGTTGCTGCGCCGGTTCGCGGCGGCAGCGGGTGGCCGGCTGCACAAGCTGGAGGCCCACCAGTTCGCCCGCGAGTTGGGCGTGCCACCGGCCGAGCTCGCGGAGCTCTACAGGGCCAACCCACCGCTGCTGCGAGCGGAGGGCGACTACCGGGTGCTGACCCAGGAGGGAAGTCGCCGCTCCGAAGGCTGAGCTCCCCGGCCGGACGGGCTGCCCTACCGCCGGGCCGGGCATGCCACGGCCCGGTCGGCAGCACCTGACCGCGGCGTCTACTCAGCCGCGGCGAACATAAGTGCACGCCGGCGGCGGCGCCCGCGACCCAGAGGCCGATCCTCGGACACAGAGACGCCTCAAGAACCCCGCCTTCGTCGGCAGACAGACGAACCAGGGCATGCAGCCAAGCCCGGAGTGGATCTCGCACAAGATGATGGGACAGACGGGTTGCGCCGGGGCCTCCGAGGACGGCAAGACCAAGAAAAGTGACTGATGGATCGAATGGAGACTTCGTGACCGAGCTATCCGTATTCGCCCCCGACGACCAGCAAGAGTTAGGAGTCCTTCCCGTCGACGGTGCGGCCAGCGTGGACGCCAAGGTGGCCAGAGCCATCCGAGCGATGGAGCACTGGTCGGTCACCTCTCCGATGCTGAGGGCCGAGGCGTTGATTCAGATCTGGTCCGCCACCCGTGAGCAGCTGCCCGGCCTGGCGGCTGCGCTGTCGAAGGAGCAGGGCAAGACCCTCAAAGAAGCGCACATGGAGCTTGAGCGGTACCTCGGCCCGTTCCTCCAGTACGCCGGGCTGGCCACCACCGTGGCTGGCAAGTACCAGCGTCTCGGGCCGGAGGTGGCTGGCCTGGTGGAGCGGGTGCCGGTGGGCGTGGCCGTCGGTATCGTGCCCTGGAACTTCCCGGCGTCGCTGTTCGGAAGCAAGGTGGCGCCGGCGCTCGCGGCGGGATGTGCCTTTCTGATCAAGCCGGCCGAGACCACGCCCCTGATCACGCTCAGGCTCGCCGAGATCGCACAGCAGTTCCTTCCCGACGGCCTGGTCGATGTCGTCATCGGTGGCGCGGACGTCGGCGACGCCCTGGTCACCCACCGGGACGTCGCGAGGATCGCGTTCACCGGCTCCACCGCGGTTGGCCGGGAGATCGCGGCACGGGCCGGCCACGGTCTCAAGCGCGTCAGTCTGGAGCTGGGCGGCTGCGATCCGTTCGTGCTCCTCGACGACGCCGACGTCCCGTCCGCGGTGCGGGCACTGGCCGGGAGCCGGTTCTACAATGCCGGCCAGGTGTGCGTCGCTCCGAAGCGCCTAGTGGTGCACGAGAAGGTCGCCGACGAAGCCCTTTCCCTCCTCGAGTCCCGACTAGGTCGCATCGTGCCCGGGCCCGGGCTCGACGGCTCCTCGACGATGGGGCCCGTGCACACAGACCGGGTGCGGGCCACGCTGGAAGACCAGATTGCCGACGCGGTCGATCGCGGCGCCGTGCTCGTCGGCGGTGGCCGCCCGGCCGGCGCCTCGGTCGCCCGGGGGTGGTTCGTCAACCCAGCCCTGGTGGTAGACCCGCCTCCGGATGCGCGGGTGCGGTGCGAGGAAACCTTCGGGCCGGTCCTCACGGTGATCCGGGTTCGCGACGACGAAGAGGCCGTGGCGGTGGCGAACGAGACCCCGTACGGCCTCGGCGCCTCCGTCTGGAGCGGTGACCAGTCCCGCGCCGTCGCCATCGCACGCCGTGTCGACTCCGGTTATGCCTGGGTGAACGCGCTCGGGCGGGTGTACGACGAGCTGCCGTTCGGCGGAGTGAAGGCCTCCGGGACCGGCCGAGAGCATGGTGTCGAGGCGCTGGACTCCTACCTTGAGGACCGTACCTTTATTATGCCCGCTGCTCCCCGTGGTTGACCGCCGCCGTGCGGCTCACTCGGTGACGGGCCCGCTCGAACAACGCGACCCGGCGCCATCTGCGCAACCGCGCGGTTATCCCACTCAGGGGTATTCATCTGAGCGGAGTTGCGCAGGTCAGGACGTTCTCCATGGCTGGGCCGCTCGTGGTCGGTCCAGGCTCGGTGGGTGGCCGCGGCTTCCCGGCGGGGAGGGCCGCGTCCGCTTCGACCTCGGGTCGGCGACCAGCTCGCGATAGCGGACCGGCGTGTGCGCGACGGCGAGTTCGAGCACCCGGTAGAACACCATGCCCCTGCTGCGCGAGCGGCGTCGGTTGAACCGGAACACGAACTCGTTGAGGTAGCTCTGCAGGTGTGCCTCGTCAACCGAGCCCTGGTGCGTGCCCAGGAGCCATCGCTTGGCCAGCGAGGCGACCCGGTGCACGGCCGGGAGCAGCTCACCGGGGTCCTCGCCACGAGCGCGAGCGGCCCGTTGACTGCGAGGTTCGTGGACGTAGCCGAGCTTGTCGATGCCCTGGTAGCCGCTCCATCCGTCGGTGATCACCCGGGCGCCGGGCTCGACGTGGTCGGTGACGAAGGCGTGCAGCGACTTGGCCGATCCGTTGGCCAGGATCGCCATCCGCGCCCGGCCGTATCCGCGCGGCTCGTTGAGCTCAACAGCAATGCCTACAAGGGCTTTCTTGCCCTTCGCGCGCCCGCCGCGCAGTCCCGGTTCCTCGCCGCCGATGTAGGTCTCGTCGACCTCGACGGTGCCGGTCAACCGGTCCCGGCCCGGGCGGACCAGGACCGACCGCAGTCGGTGCAGCATCGCCCACGCGGTCGGATAGGAGCCGATCTCCAGGGCACGCTGCAGGCTCAACGCGGACAGCCCGTCCTTCTGGGAGGCGAACATCCGGCAGGCCTCGAACCACACCGTCAGCGGTGTCCGGCGACGGTCGAACAGCGTGCCCGCGGTGACCGCGGTCCGTGCTCCGCACGAGGCGCACCGGTACCCGCCATCGGCGACCGCCCACCCGCCGGCGTGCTCGCACCGCGGGCACACGAAGCCGTCGGGCCAGCGCAGCCAGTCCAGATAGTCCAGGCAGTCCGCGTCGGTAGCGAACCAGGACCGGAACTCGCCGGCCGACCTGGGGTAGTGCACCCCGGCACGGGGCTGCAGCGAATTCACTGCGCCAGGCTACTCCGCTCAGATGAATACCCCTGATCCCACTTACAGGACATAGAGGCACCAACGCTCTTGAACGTGCCTACTCCGGAACGCTCAACTGTCGTGGGTCGAGGCTAGGATGAGATCTCCCATGACTCCCGATCAAGGAGCCAAACGGATGCAGGAGGAATCGGCCGATGCGAAGGTTGTGTATCGCGGGCGGCGGCGCGCGGTCGACTCGATAGGTAGGGTCCTTGGAGAGGACGAGGAGCTTGAGGGCGGACGACCCTTTGCTCCAGAGGACCTGACCGAGGCCATCGATGCCGCGCGAGGAGCGGCGGGCGACCTCGGTCTGTTGATTGCCCTGCTCTTCGAGAAGGCCGCAAGCGAGGGACTAGACGTACGGCTGATTCCTATAGAGGACTTGTGGATTAGTCGGTGTCGGGGAGCCCAACACCCTCGGCGCCAATGCATTAGCCGTTTTGGTGGATATAGCCGTCGGCAGGCACAGTCGCTGGCCCGGGGCCATGGAGGCCACTGGATGTGAACCAACGCTATGAGAACAAGAGCATCACCGGTTCGATCGACCAGGGTCGAGCGGGTCGCCTAGCGTTCCTGGGCGGGTCAGACTCCGACGCGGATCTTGAGTCTTCAGGCAGACTTCGCCAGCCGGGCTTCGTCGATGTAGCCACGGACGTGTCGGTCGATGGTCGCCAGGGCGGTGCGTAGCTCGGTGACTGCGGGCGGATGGTCCGCGGCGAGCAGTGGTCGGAGCAGGCGGTTGTGGACCTTTTGTAGAAGATCGCGGCGCGTTGCCCGTCCGGGGTCAGGACGTAGGTGTTGGTCCGGGTCGGCGGACGATGAGCCCGTTCAGAGGTTGACGGTGTAGGCGACGCCGAGGAGGTGGCTCACCTGGGCACACAGGCTCCGGTTGGCGAACCCGAGGGCGTTACCGGCCGGCTGCGTCCGGTTACCTCCCGGTGCCGGGATATCCAGCGCATCGAGCGCGCGCCGGCACTCCTCCTCAAGCCACCCGCTGGCCAGATGCAGGGTAGATCCGAGTGGACTCATGGACCGGTGCCCGGCCTGGGCCTCCACCGCTTCCAAAGCCATGCCGGCCTCACGCAGCCGGGTCAGAAAGGTGTGGCGGAGCTGATGGCAGGTGACCGCGCGACCTGAGCCCTGATCCACCGACTCTGATTTCGTGACCTTCGTTCTCGGGGCTGGGTGGTGCGGCGGGGTTGTTGGGCGTGAGAGTGCCTCCGGTCGTCACCGGCTCTTCCACGTTGAGGTCCTCGGTCGCGCCGTCGCCGGCTGGATGGTCAGGTCTTGACGGCGTCGGGTGGGCCGGTCGCGGTCGACCACAGCGATTGCCAGCTTGGTGCCCATGGCCAGTGAGTCGGTAGGTGGAGCACGAGTCGGCGGCCGGTAGCGGCGATCCGTCCCGGGATGTTGATGATTTTGCGACGCAGGGTGGCCCATCGTGTGGTGGCGAGGTTGGCTGCGACCGCAGCCGCTCGGGCGAGGTTGAATCCGATCACTGCCATGGCGGCCCAGGCGGCGTTGGCCGCGTACTTCCCGCTCGGCAGGTGCGCCAGCGGGCCCTCCTTGAGTTCCGCGATCACCTGCTCGATGACGGCGTGGTCGCGGTGGCGTTGGTCGGCCTCGACGATCCCCAGAGTGGAGTTGGTGATGAACGCGTGGTGCCGGTAGGTCGCGAAGAGCTCGCCCTGTTCGCGGCCGTCACCGGCCAGAGGTTGGTGTCGCTTGACCCGTCGCACGATCAACCGGCACGGAACGTGCTCGGCCTTGCGGCGTCCGGTGAACGCGACGAAGTCAACCTCGGCGTCTTCAGCGTCGCTGACCCAGCGCTGCTCGGCTTCGTCGAAGACCGCGTGGGGGTACTCGATCGTCTGCCAGGCCTCCGCGGGAATGCTGGTGATCGCCGAGGTGACGGTGGCGGTCATTCGGGCGGTCACGCTGAACCACACCCGGTGACGCAGGGCGGTCCCCACGAATGCGTGCCCGTAGTAGGCGGAGTCCGCGCGGGCCAGGATGCGACCGGTCACGCCCGCGGCACGTGTGGTGGTGATGGCTTGGGCGAGCAGTCGGCCGGCGCCGGTGGCCGAGGCGGTGTTGCCCTTGCGCAGCCGGGCGCGGGTGATCACCGGTGCTGCGGTCGGCGTCGAGATCGTGGCCAGCTGCAGGTTCAGGCCACGGACCCCGGTGTAGCCGAAGGCCGCGCCCTGCTTGGCGTAGCCGTGGACCTCGCGGACGGTGTCGTCGACGTCGAGGAACGCGATCTGGTCCCCGCCAGCAAGCAGGCCGGGCAGCCGGTCGGCGAGGCCGGCCAGCAGGCCGGCGCTGATCTTGTCGAGTTGTTGGACGTGGCCGTGGGTGAAGGATCGCAGGAACGTGCCCAGCGTCGAAGGTGCACGGACACCGCCGAACAACCGACCCATACCGCCGTGGCGCAGCAGGTCCATGTCATCGATGGAGTCCGCGCCGGCAAGCATCCCGCCGACCACGCTCGAGGTCTTCGCCGACGCGTTCGGCGAAGGCACCGTCAAGCCGGCGAGCAGTTCGTACAGGCCGGCTGACTCGGCCAGCCGCAGCGCCGGGACCAGGCCCGCCGCCGACACCAGATTCGGATCATCGAAGACAGGTCGGATCGTGTGAGAAGGTTTCACTTACGAGGTGCCTCTCGTGAACAGGTGGATTCGACGTCGCAATCGACATCTTCCCTGCTCAGGAGGGCACCTCGTTCTACGCCACGCTCACACCGCTCGATGCCGTCGGTGGATCAAGGCTGAGAGCGACGGCTCGCGTCGCGGATGATCTCGTCCAGCCCCGCCGAGCTCAGCGGCTGAGCTCGTCGCGGACCCTTGAGGACCACAAACACCTCCGTGGTGGGAGTCGCGGGACGCTCGTTGTGTATAGTCGACGAGCGTGCCGAAGAACGTGGCCGAGACTGGTACCAGCCGGTGGTGTCCGCCCTTGCCGTCGGCGATGAACACACGCCGCTCACCGACGCGGATGTCGTCCAACGTTAGGCCGAGGACCTCGCTTCGCCGCAGCATCGCTTGCACCATGGCTCGGTCCCGGGCCGTGCGCAGCGATCCGAGGAGAGCGTCTACGTCGGCGGGACTGAGCACCCGCGGCAATGTCCGGGGCGTCCGAATCATCGGGACACCTCGACCACGCAGCGCCGAGTGGCGAGTCGCCAAGCCGCGCGGCACTGGGCTGTCGGTGATGCCGGCATCGCCACGGGCGATCAGATAGGCGAACAGACCAGAGACCGAGGTCAGCCGACGCTTCACCGTCCGAGCGGACAGCCCAGCTTCGCCGTCCTCAAGCCACCCCAGGTCCGCGACGAGGAGCATGCTGGTGCTTGAGGAACGCCAGCACGTCGCGGGTCGTGACGCCGGCCGGCGCCTTCCCGACCACGGTGAAGAACACCTTGAGGTCGTACGCGGTCCTCAGCAGTGCGTTTCGTCGAGCCCGAGCGGCAACGAACCGTAGATAGTCGTCAACGTCGGCCTGCCCCAACGACGGGGCATCGCCCCGGTTCTTGGGCTCGATCAGACAGGGCATCCATTCCATGGCCGGGACTCTCTCGCTGGCCGCCCCGAACTCCTCGGAGCAACGCGGTCAGATCACCCGCATATTCACGGAAATCTTGAATGCCTACGACCTGACGGGTCGTTTCGTGATGCCGGCGACTTGGCCGGCTGCTCCCACCACACTGTCAAGCACTACGTCGAGCGCCGTACGGCCGGTCGCGAGCTGGAGCGGGCGGCTGCGCGACCGCAGCTGATCGACGAGTTTCATGAAGGTGGGGATCGAATCGTCTCACGTTTAGGTGGCCAGCGGACCCGACAGTCAAGTGACCAATGGCCCTACGTTCGGCCAAAGCCATGGTCGACACTGGTGGGGAAGAGTGGAAGGGTAGAGGAGAGAGCCATGACTACGCGTCCTCACGACGTATCCGATCTGTTTCTCGCGCCCGTGGTACTTGAGTTGAACCATCGCCTCGATGAATTCGAGGGCCTGTCCCACGACGAGATTGAACTTCTTGTTGCTCTCGAGACGAATCAACAGCCTCGCGACCACGGCGACCGCGCTGATCTCGTCTTGCGCTCGCTCACGCACCTTATGGACACACACAACTGGACCGTCGACTGGGCGCCTCGGGGTCTCCGAGTCAGCCACGATGACCACCACCTGGTCCTCGGTATACCGGGCAGCCTAAGGTCCTACCTCGACGCCTGAACGAGGGCTTGTGTCCTCGCGAGGGTAAGGAATCCGGAACACGCACGCTGGGAATCCGACAGGTCAGGAGCCTGTTGCATGAACCTTCGGCGCGTCTCCAGGGCGGGTCGCGCGGTCCGGGGAGAATCCCTTGTGAGGTAAGGGATCTTGGAGGCTGACGTGGGTTACAACTTCTTGGCTGTCGAGCGCGACCAGGCGTTCTTGATGCCGCCGTCATTGACCGAATGGCTCGAGGAGGACCATCTGGCCTGGTTCGTCCTCGATGCGGTAGAGCAGATGGACCTGACTGCCTTCCGCGCCGACTACCGTGCCGATGGGTGGCGCAGGCCGGGATGGTCAAGGTCGGCTGGTGGCGGTGGACGGCACCAAGATGGGCNNGGGCTGCCCGGCGGCGTTGGCCGCGAATCGCACCCAGGCCCACATCGATGAGCAGGTCGTGGTGATGCTGGCCGAGGCCGCGGAGGTCGACACGGCCGAGGACGCCTTGTTCGGGGCGACATGCGTGGCGACGAGCCGCCCGCACAGCTG
>DGBM01000097.1 GCA_002384765.1 Demequinaceae bacterium UBA4004 | reverse complement strand
ACTCGGTGAGAGCCTGCACCCGAACGACCTGCAGCACAACCGAGTCCGTCCCCTGATCGAATCCGTGCGGGACATTCTCGCGCGCGACATCAACGAAGCGTCAGGGCGACAAGCCGGCGCCTCGCACTCCGTCCTTCTCATGTGGAGCTCGCGTGAACTCCTCGCAAACGCCCCCGCCGCGGGCCGCGCCCGCCCCAAGGACCCGGCTCCACCCGTGGCAGTGACAGCGCCCAGAGGCCTGCGCATCTGACGCGCAATCCCCATCGCGGCCATCGAGAGCCATCAATTCACGTGTTGGCTCTCGATGGCGTATTCCCCCGAACGTCTGCCTGTCCTGGGCCGGTCGACTGGCGGTATGACGCAGGTTGACGGAACGACTCCGGGACAGGGTCCAGCCCGCCTCAGCCCGGTCGTGATCTCTGCCCGGTCCGTCGCCGTCAACGGCCAGCGAGTCCCAGCCCCCAAGCACCCTCCACGACACAGGCCCCCATCACGGGAGCACTGCTCGGACTAAACGCTACCCGGCCGCGACGTTGGTCTCATGCGACAGGAGGCGCGGACCGACGAGGAGGCCAGCATCTTCGACTACGTCCGATACGGCCTCAAGGAATTCGTCGGCCCGAGTCGGCGACACCGGCTGGCCGACCTCCCGTACCGAGCCCAGTTCCGCGCGCATATCCGCAGCCCAGATCGGTTGGCTGGCGGTCACCTGTGGGGTCAGCCGCCATCTGCGGCCGTGATGGCCTTGCTGATGCCGTGGGCGTTGGCGTCGAGGAGCACCGAGGGCGTTGAGCATGGTTCGTCGGAAGGATCAACAGCGCGGCGGGCGAGCCCGTGTCGACCGCGCTGAAGTCGGACCCGTGCTGAAGGATGGGCACCGTCACGTCGAAGGGCTCGTCATGGATCCGTTTTCTCTCCTCGTCGCTGCTGCGCCCAGCGTTGCTAAGGGCATCGGCAGCGTCGCGGGCAAGCAAGTCGCCGGCCTTCTCGGTAAGCGAACTCAACGACTCCGGGTCGCACGAGCGGTCTCTAGGCTGGCCGCCGCCGACGGCATTACGGTAAGCAGCCGGCAGCTGAACGTGTGGCTGAAGGCCGACGACGTGCGCCTCAGCATCGCCGTCGGAGATTCGGACTCTCTCCGCGCGTGTGCGCACAGATTGACGCCCGGCGACCTGCCGGCAGGCTCGAGCCCTGACCGGGCAAGCGCCCAGATTCTCCAGTTGGTGCTCGACGAGTCGCTGCGGCGGATGTCGCCCGGGGACGCGGAGGTGGCGTCGACGCGCCGCCTCGAGCATGCCATCCACGCCGCCCTCGAGCGGCGCGCCCTCCTGACCTCAGGCGGCGACGAGACCGCGTTCAAACTCGCACTCGACAAGCTTCATCCCTGGCGGGCGGGGGAGGCCGAAGGGCTCGAAGAAAGCTGGATCGGCTTCCGGGCACTGGTCATCACTTTGGCTGGCAACCGCGAGCGAAGGCCCTTGCTGCAGCACTGGAGCACCGAACCGCCCCACGGTCTCGTCGACGCGCCCGCAGGGGTGTGGTGCTGGTTCGCCTGCGTCGCAGCCGACTACGGTGCCAGCGACGCAGCGATTATCTTCATCAACAAGGGGGTCGAGCGCGGCGCCGACCCGTCGTACTGGTGGGCGCGGGCAGGCCTGACCGTCGGTACTGGCACGACGGAAGACACCGCACGCGCTCAGGAACTGTGGAAACGCTCGGTGCCAAAGCATCCGCTTGCCGCCGCCGGCGAGGCCATCTCCGTGGAGGATTACTCCGCCGCAGAGGCGTTGCTCGACGACTGGGCACCCGAGACTGCAAACGACCAGTCGATCAAGGCGATCCTGCAGACGGCTGCGGCCGCTGGCCGAGGCGACCTGAACCGAGCGATCGCCATCGGCGTCGACGGGTCGAAATCGCACCCCGAAGGAAGCGGCAACCTCCTGCGTACCGCGGAAGCGCTGTTGACCCGGGGCCACCACGGGCGCAGCCATCACCCGCTGGATGATTTCGCACGCGCGTACGAACTGGCCATCGCCGCACGCGACTCCCGACGCAGGTGGCTCGGGGACAGCGTCGCGCCGATCCTGACCGCAGTGAAGGCCTCCGCGCTGGCCACCGATATCGAGCGCGCCTGGAGGCTCACCCAAGCCGCACCTGACGGCACAGCACTCGCATACGAAGCAAGTGATGACCGCCTTCGCCGAGAGTCGGCAATCCTCGCCGCGACCATGGGCCGTCTCGAGAACGCCCAGGCACTAGCTCGAGCGCTCGGCGATCCGTTCGTCACCCACACTGTCGAGGGATGGACCGCATTCATCGAGGAAGACCCCGAGCGGGCGGAGGCGGCATGGCTGAACGCTTGGGCCAGCGCACCCGACGACACGGCCCGGCTTCAGACCGCCTCCTCGCTGGCACCGCTCGGACGGAGCCTGCCAGACCTGGGCACGCTGCCGGAGGGCTACAGCAAGGCGCTCGAGCGGATTCGCACCGTCCACGAGGTCATGAGCACGCCCGGCTCCGACCTGTCGCTGCTGCGAGCCCGCGCCTCGGAGTCTGAGGAGCTGACCGTGTTCCTAGCCGAGCGCCTGGTCGCCCAGGACAAGACGGCCGACGCGGCCGCAGTGCTCGAGGCCGGCGCGACCCGCTGGAACCACGCCCTGATGATGAAGATGGCCGCGGCGCGGTACATGGCGGCCGGCTCCTACCAGAAGGCGCACGACGTAGCCTCGACAGCGCTGTCCATGGGCGGTACGGCCTGGGCCGGCCGATTCGAGTGCATGTCCATCCAGTTCGACGCCCTCGAGTCCCTCGGCGAGTTCCAGCGGTCGCTGCCGCTCGCCCGCGAGATGGCCGTCATGGCCCCCGAGAACCTCACGATCCGCTGGGCGCTGGTCCACAGCCTCGTCCGCGCCGGAAAGATCCCCGACGCCTGGGCAGCGCTCACCTACAACGGAAGAGCCGCAGAGCCCAGCAACGCCGGCGACGCCCGGACCTGGATCGGGCTCGCCGCCGAGTGCGACGACAGCCCCGAGTTCGTCCAGCGGTCCCTGGAGATGATGAGCACCTGGCGGGACGAGCCAGACCTGGTGGGCGTCTTCCTCATCCAGATCTACTCCGGGCTCCGGCGCCACGAACGCGACGTCGCCGAGGCCGACATCGCCGAGCTCCACAAGGCCACCGACGAGTTCACCAAAGCCCACCCCGACAACGCGGTATTCAGGAAGTTCACCCTGGACGAGAACGACCTCCTCGGCTCGCTCACCGAGATCCTGAAAGAGACCGCGGCCGAAAACCCGGCGGTCAAGGGCATCCGCGAACGAGTCGAACGCGGCGAGCTGCCCCTGGGATTCCTCGCTGAGTTCTACGGTCGCCCCTACGTCGAAGCCTTCATCAAGCGCGGCGCCGGCCTCGTCTTCAGCCACCACCCGCCGACCGCGGACGTCGCAACTGCAGCCGCAACAGCCGCTCTCGGAGCCACTGTCGTTATCGACGGCTCCGCTGCCGCAACCCTCAGCCTCCTGGAACCGGGCATCGTCGACCGGCTTCTCGGCTCCTTCCTGACCGTCGAGACCACCGACTCGGCCTACCGGGACGCACTCTCCTCGCAACAGAACCTCAACATGCTCTCGACGATGACTCTCGGCTGGGACGCCGAGAACCAGCGTCCGCTGATGAACGAAACATGCGAGGGCGGTGTCGAAGCCCTTGCACGCCGAGCCGATCGCGTCGTCGAGCTGCTCTCCAGGTCACACCGTCGAGGCTGGCCCGGTCTGAAACGGTTCGCAAAGGTCGCTGGGGAAGGAACTTGGCTCAGCGCCCTCGACTTCGCCATATCCGAACAGCGGGCCTTCTGGTGCGACGACCGTTCCCTGCGTCAGCTCGCAGCATCAGAAGGGGCGCAGACCTTCGGAACCGTCGACCTCATCGCGGCACTCGGCGCCGCCGGGAAGATCGCCCCTGAGGTCGGCGCACCCGCGCGAGCCACCCTCATCGCTGCCTTCCACGTCGACATCGACTTCGACCCCACCGTCATGGAGCTCGCCGCCGAGGTCGACGGCTGGGAACCCAAGGGCGCAGCGGTCGCGCTCTCCCGCGTCCACTCCTGGCCCGTCCCGGCCGACTGCCTGCGGTTCGCCGCTGGCGCGATGGCACGCGTCGCGAGCAGCTCGCCAGCGGCGCTCGCCGGTTGGACCTGGTCGGTGGCCGTCGGACTGGTCCGCATCACCGACGGCAACGTCGAGGGCGCCTCGGAGAACGTTCGCATCCTCCTCAGCTACCTGACTTCACAGCCCTGGCTCCGGCCGGACACGTTCGCGTTCGTGCTGCAGGGCATCCGAGCGGCCACCGCCGAACTCCCCGGCATTACCGATCCGCTGCGTGCCGTCATGGAACGGATCTTCGCCGTCATCAGTGAGAAACACGGCGCGCCACAGGCAGCCGAGTTCCTGCTAATGCTCGTGGCCAACCTCGACGAGAAGGACCGAATCACCACAGCCGAAGTCATCCTCACGACGGACCACTAGCTGTTTCATCGCGGCATATCGTGGTCGTCTTGTACTCATCGCGGAACATGTGCGTCACCTTGGGCGCAGTGGGGCGCCCACAGTGGGCGGTACGGCGCTGTGCTCATCTTCGACTTCCACTTTGGCCACGTGGCAGAGGTTTCGGTCGACGCGCACTGCAGGCCAGCGCGTTCCGCCGTGCCGCAGACAACAGACATGAAGGTGGGAATCCCCCCCAAAGAGCCGACCTCGCGTCGATTCCAGCCCACGCCGTCGAGCCCGCCCTCGGAGCGAGAGCAGGCTGTCCGCTGACCCTCGGCAGGTGTGCGCACGCCCGCACCGAGGGCGACCCACGCCGGTTCGTGGGCCTGGAGGTCAATCACCGGGGCCGTCATCGTTTTGGTGTCGCGGCTGAGGGCCTGTCCAGCGCCGCGTGACTCCTCGCGGCTACCCAGCGGCACCACCACGACAGCCGAGCCGGGCGTGGCCGACCAGGGCCTCGGACCCCAACCCAAACGGGTGGAGCGATCTTGGACCCGGCCATGAGGCCCGGGGTCGAAGGGCGCGCGATGCAGCGCACTCGCGGCCGTTGCCGGCGGTCCTCGCCATGGAGGCGGCAGAGCAGGGCGGCATCAACCGCCTGGGCCCGATGTGCATAGGAACTCCCTTCAGCATCCCTAGGTTCAGAAACGCTGGCGGGCGGTCACTTGCCAGCGAATTCTTTTCATTGGATGCCGGGTGACCGCAGGGAGCCGGCCGGCCCCTTGGGGTGAGTGAAGGGTGCGACCCAACGTCGCGGCATCAGCCAAGGAGGAACCTTGAGCACGGAGACCAAGCAGAGCGAGGCGACGCTTCCGCCCCTGTGGACGATTCGGGACGTGTCCGTCTTCCTGGCCGTGCCTGTGGGAACCCTCTATCAGTGGCGCCACCGCGGTGACGGTCCGCCCGCGCTCCGTCTCGGCAAGCACCTCCGGTTCGACCCGGACAGCGTCCGTCGCTGGGCACTGGACCAAGCCAGCTGAGATGGCGAGAGTCACCCGCGACGCGCGCGACGGCCGCTGGCTAGCCCGTTGGAGAGATCCGGCGGGGCGGCAGCGGAAGAAGTCGTTCGACCGCAAGGTCGACGCGCAGCGGTGGCTCGACCAGCTCCGGGCGGAGATGCATCGCGGCCACTACATCGACCCGTCTGCTGCCAAGGCCGCGTTTGGCCCCTTTGCTGAGCAGTGGGCAGAGGGACTTCCTCATCTGAAGGCCTCGACCGCGAATCGCTATCGAGGCATCGTCCGGCGCCACATCGTTCCCAAGTGGGGGACGTGGCGTCTCGGGAGGATCTCCAAGAGCGACGTCAACGCTTGGATCGCTGACCTCGTAGGGACTGGGCTGCAGCCGGGGTCCGTCCGCCAGATCCACCGCGTGCTCAGCCTCATCCTTGACGCCGCTGTCGCCGACGGGCGCATCGCTCGCAACCCAGCTGCTGGCGTCAACCTGCCTCGCCAGGTGCGGGCCGAGCCGGTCTTCCTGACCGCCGAGCAGGTGCTCCGTCTGGCGCGCGCCGCTGGCGGCGACGAGCTGTGCGTCCTGACACTGGCTTTCACCGGTCTCAGGTTCGGAGAGCTCGCTGCCCTCAAGGTCAAGCGGTTCGATGCAGACCGACGTCGCCTTCAGGTTGCGGAGTCGTGCACGGAGGTGAGCGGCAAGATCGTGTGGTCGACACCCAAGACACACCAGTCCCGTTCTGTTCCGGTGGCCGGCCCATTGGCCGAGCGGATCGCCCACGTCGTCCGCACCAAGGGTCCGGAGGACCTCATCTTCACGGCTCCCGGTGGCGGCGTGCTCCGGCTCGGCAACTGGCGAGCCCGCGTCTTCGAGCCGGCCTGCCGCGCAGCAGGCCTGGACGGCGTCTCCCCGCACGACCTGCGCCATACGGCTGCCTCTCTGGCCATTGCGGCCGGGGCCAACGTCAAGGCGGTTCAACGGATGCTCGGGCACGCCTCGGCAGCCATGACCCTGGATGTCTACGCCGGCCTGTTCGGGGACGACCTCGACGCCGTGGGCGACGCCATGGGCTCACTCCTCGCCCAAGATCTCAGCTGATCAGATCCAGACAGACCAGCGTCTGACGCGATCGACGCTGCATCGGGTCTGTGTCGCCGCTGACGACGGGGAAGAGCCCACGCGGTTCAGGCGGGCCCGGGGCCGGGGGGAGCCGTCGAGGGGCACCCTCCGATACTTCGGCCCCCGGAAACCGCAACCAGTGGCGCACCCTCCGTGATCGCGCTGTGCCACAAATGTGCCACAGCGCCCCCGTGCGCCCCCCTCAGGATAGGTTCTGTGGCGGTGTAAAACCGGCTCTGACCTGCGCAAACGTGTGGTGGGCCCCGTCGG
>DGBM01000014.1 GCA_002384765.1 Demequinaceae bacterium UBA4004 | reverse complement strand
CCGGCGACCACGCCGATGGCGAGGGCACCCCAACTGTCCACCGAGGCTGCCGCTGGCGTGATGGCAACCAGACCAGCGACGACGCCAGACGCGGCGCCGAGGGTCGTGGCGTGACCGTCACGGATCCGCTCCACGAGGAGCCAGGCNNGAACCGGCGTTGAAGCCGAACCAGCCGAACCACAGGATTGCGGCGCCAAGCATGACGAACGGAAGGTTGTGCGGGCGCATCGGCTCCTTGCCGAAGCCCTTACGCAGGCCGAGTACGAGGGCCAAGGCGAGGCCCGCCGCGCCGGCGTTGATGTGAACAACCGTTCCACCCGCGAAGTCGATGGGCGAAGATGGCGTGAGGTCGTTCTGCCAACCGAGGATGCCACCACCCCAGACCGCGTGGGCAATCGGGAAGTAAACCAGCGTGACCCATACGAGCGCGAACAGCATCCACGCGGCAAACTTCATGCGGTCGGCGACTGAACCCGAGATGAGGGCGACCGTGATAATCGCGAAGGTCGCTTGGAAGGCGGCCATCACGAGGAACGGAACACCGGCGCCTGCGGCGAGGCTGCTCGTGTCAGCAATGCTGTTGAGGCCGAAAAAGCCGGATGGGTCCCCGATGAACCTTCCGGAGCCAAAGGTGAGTCCGTAGCCGTATATCACCCAAACCACGGCCACGACACCGATGCTGATGAAACTCATCATCATCATGTTGAGCACGGACTTCGTGCGAACCATGCCACCGTAGAAGAACGCCAGTGCGGGCGTCATCAGTAGCACAAGTGCGGTCGCAACGATCATCCACGCGGTATTGCCAGAATCCAGCGCGAAATCCATTGTCTCTTCTCCCTCCGCGGGCCGGACGGCCAGCAGTAGTGCCACACTCCCGCAGGATGGTTTCGCATGAGCCTCTCCCGTGTTTCCGCACCGTTACGAAATGGTGCGCCACGTAAAAGTCATGTTGCGACGGGCACTTTACGGACATGAACACCCGCAGACTCGGGACCGCTCGCACGATGATGACGGTCGCGGTGCCGCTCGCGTATCGCCGAGTCAGCCGTCGAGCAGCCCGTCCACGAAGCCCTCAACGTCGAACGGAGCCAGGTCATCGACACCCTCGCCAAGCCCCACGAACTTCACCGGCACTTCAAGCGAGTTCTGCACCGCGAGCACGATTCCGCCCTTGGCGGTGCCGTCCATCTTGGTAAGCACCACCCCCGTCAGGGCGACGGCCGCGGCGAACACGCGGGCCTGCACCAGTCCGTTCTGCCCGGTCGTGGCGTCGAGCACCAGCAGCGTTTCGCGCACGGGGGCAACCTTCTCGACCACGCGAGCAACCTTGCCGAGCTGGTCCATGAGGCCGGCCTTGTTCTGCAGGCGACCCGCGGTGTCCACCAGCACCACATCGGTGCCTTCGGCACGTGCCGAACGGGCGGCCTCGAAGGCCACGGACGCGGGATCGGCACCCTCCTTGGCGGCGCGCACGGTGATCACTCCCACGCGCGTGCCCCACGTCTCGAGCTGGTCCGCGGCTGCAGCGCGGAAGGTGTCGGCCGCACCCAGTACCACCGTGTGTCCCTCGGCCACCAGCACGCGGGCGAGCTTGCCCACGGTGGTGGTCTTGCCCACGCCGTTGACTCCGACGACCAAGACGGCGGCGAGGTTGCCGTCGCCGGGCACACCCAACGAAAGGCTCCTGTCCGCGTGGGGGTCCATGGCTTCGATGAGCGCCTCCCGGACCGCGTCGCGGGGCGATGACTCGCCACCCTGGACGCGTGCACGCACGGACGCGAGGATCCTCTCGGTCATCGTGGACCCGACGTCGGCTGTCAGCAGCGCATCTTCCAGCTCGTCCCAGGCGGAGTCGTCGTAGTCGGACCTGCCGAAGAACGAGGCGAGGCGCGCCCCGAAGGCACCGCCGACTCGGGCTCGCCTGCGCTCGAATCGTGACGAGACGTCTTCGGGAATGTCCGCAGGTGGCCCGTGCGGCTTCTGCCGTGTGGGGACCTCAGTGGGCGCACTCGCCGATGGCGGTGCGGTGATGTCGCCTTGTGGCGGGGGCTGCGACTTGCCGGAGCGGCGCGACCGCACTGCCCACCAGCCACCGGCAGCAGCCACGATGGCAACACAGGCGACGACGATGCCGTCGGCGCTTCCAGGAATCCACGAGACGTCCACCGTCTCATTGTCCCAAGAGAACTGAGGTGAGACCTACGCGGGCGCGCCGGTGCGGTGCGAGGCGGTCAGATCCGCGTCCGGGCGGCTCTGCACCTCAGGAAAACGGGGTTGCGGCTCCTCCAAGGACGAGATGACTCGCCAGTCGCCCTCATCGCGCGGCACCGTCTCGAACGCCTCAAGCCCTTGCTTTCTTGGAGCAAGTCCCAGAACTACCCGCATCAGGTGCATGCCACGACCCTCGGCGAGGAACGCAAGGGCGAAGGCAAGGAACGAGAACGTCACCGCCCAGGCGATGACATCGATCATGTAGCGGAACATCGGCGACCCTTCATAACGGACATTTGGTACATAATACTCTCGCCGTTGAGAGGATCCGACGCGCGGATTCTTCACGCGCATCCAGAACGTATAACGCACCACAGGGGCCGACGTTCCCTGAGCCTGCTACGCGTGGTCCCCCATGCGTTGGCTCACCACAGTCGTGACGCCGTCGCCGCGCATCGTGATGCCGTACAGCGAGTCCGCGACCTCCATCGTGCGCTTCTGGTGGGTGATGATGATCAGCTGCGAATCGTCGCGAAGCTCCCTGAAGATGTCCAGCAGGCGACCCAGGTTCGTGTCGTCAAGGGCGGCCTCCACCTCGTCCATCACGTAGAACGGGCT
>DGBM01000012.1:3088-3664 GCA_002384765.1 Demequinaceae bacterium UBA4004 | reverse complement strand
GCATGCCATGCAGGTGCGCTACCAGCTGCGCCACAGCCCCGCGATCTTACGATCACGCGCTCCTAAGAGCGACCGTCATCGTAGCCCAAAGCGGCCCTCAATATCCAATCGGTGTAGGCCAAACTGACCGGATCTCGACGTGACTCCCACGCGGGCCGGTGCAGCGCGCCCACCCATCGCGGCGGCCCGGCTCCCACACCGGGAACCGGGCCGTCTGGCCTTGGCCTGCTACGTGGCGAGCACAAACCCGCCGGTCCACGCGATCTGCTCGGACGCCGCGAGCTTCATCTGCAGGAAACCGATCGACTCAAGTTCACGCGCACGGCTCAGCGATCCCGCGTCCACGCCCGCCAGTCCGCCCGCGTTCACCAGGTCGACCACGCCCTGCTTGGCCCCAGCGTCGTCGCCCGCCACCAGCACCGTCGTCGGCTGACCTCCTACCGTGCCGGGGACGAGCGACGCGGCGAAGTTCGTGTTGAACGCCTTGACCACATGGGCTCCGGGCAGGGCCTTGGCGATGACCTGGGTGGCCGAGGAATCGGTGGGGACAACCAGTCCATCGAACGTGTCGACGTT
>DGBM01000012.1:0-3042 GCA_002384765.1 Demequinaceae bacterium UBA4004 | reverse complement strand
TCGTCGATCGCGGCGAAGGGCACGGCGAGCACCACGATGTCGCCGGTGAGGGCATCGCCCATGGTGGCGGAGGTGCCACCCACGGCCGACGCGGCGTCGGCCGCCTTGTCGGCATCGCGTCCCACAATCTGAATGCCAGCGCCAGCCTTCGCGGCCACCGCCGCGATACCCCGAGCCATGTTGCCGTTGCCGATGATGCTGATGGAAGCCATTCGAAATCCTCTCGCTTAGTTGTTGGTACAACTTTTTGCCCAACTGGTTGTCACAACAACTTTGTGCCAGGATCATTCCCATGAACTACCGCGTCCCCAGGATGACGGCCGAGGAATCGGCATTGTGGACCGGTCTCATGCGCGTCGTCGAACTCCTACCGGCCGCGCTGGACGCCCAATTACAGCGCGACGCTCAGATGACGCACTTCGAGTTCATCGTGCTCAGCAACCTGCAACTCGCCGACGAGTCGCATGCGCAGATGCGCGACCTCGCCCACGCGACCAACGCCACGCTGCCCCGGCTCTCGCGCGTGTGCGCCAGGCTGGAAGAGCGAGGGTTCGTGAAGCGCGCGCCCTCGCCTACGGACGGCAGGGCGACACTGGTAACCCTCACCAAGGCGGGGCGCGCGGCGCTCATCCGGGCGGTGCCGGGCCACGTCGCCACGGCCCACGCCCTGGTCATCGATGCCCTCACTCCCCCGCAGTTGGAGGCGCTGGGGACGGCCGCCAACGTCATTGGACGGCGGCTGGACCCGGACCAGCGGTTCGTGTGGATCGACGACGACGCGCGCCCTGGAAGCGTCTAGCCGGAGCGCCCCGCGCAGTACCGCAGCAGCTGCCAGTCGTCGTCGCCGTGCCAGCGCAACTCGTTCCACGCCCCGTGCGGCAGATGCCCAAGCCTTGACGGGGTGAGCGGCAGGCCCAGCAGTCGGGCCACGCCCAGCATGATCGCGCTGCCGTGACTGACGATCACCGTCGTGTCGACGCCCGTGCGGGCGGCCCGTGCGGCGACCTCTCGAAGCCCGGCCGCTACCCGGTCGGCCACCTGGCCGGACTCGCCCCAGCCAGGAATGTCGGGGTCGAGCCCCTCCTGGCGGCGCCGGTACTCCTGGGGCCACCGTGCGCGCACCTCATCCCACGTGTGGCCCTCCCACACGCCGTAGGGCCGCTGAGTGAATCTGTCGTCGCGTGTGGCGGGGCCGCTGCCGATCAGTGCGGCCACCGCGTCGGCCGTATGAACCGAACGCTTGAGCGGAGACGTGACCACGGCCAAAGCCGTCCCGTACTCCCCCACCACGCGCCGGGCGACCCGCTCCGCCTGCGCCAGGCCGTCCTCACCCAGCGGCACATCGAGCGACCCTTGCAGGCGACCCTCGGTGTTGTAGCCAGTGCGGGCGTGGCGCACAAGAATCAGGGAGGTCACGACGAGACCGTATCGCCCCACGCGTTAAGTTCGCGCAGGACCCAGTTCCCCAAGACGGCGTCCTCGCTGGAGTGCTCCAAGACGGCCCACCGCGCGTTGCCCAGGTTGCCGATGGCACGGGCGCCCCACTCCAGGCCCAACAGTGCACACATCAGCATGCGGAGGGTGGAGCCGTGAGAGACCAACACGTGGGTGTCGTCGCCGGTCACGTGGTCCGCGACCACGGCCAGCGCGCGCGTGGCAACAGCTTCATGGCCCTCGTATCCCTCCACGCGCGGCTCCAGGCCACGTTCCCAGCGCGTGTACTCCTCGCCGTGCTCGTGGCGCCGCACGTCCTCCGGAAGCCCCTCCCAGGCCCCATAGGAGCGCTCCTGCAGTCGAGCGTCCGTCACCACGTCCGCTCCCATGGCGTCCGCGATGATGTGCGCGGTCTCGAGGGCACGCGACAGGTCGGAAGAGACGACCGTCGTGACGGGGGCGATGCGCGCGAGCATCGGCGCTGCGGCACGGGCCTGCAAACGGCCGTTGTCGTTGAGCGGGATGTCCGACGAGCCCTGGAGGCGGTGCGCCACGTTCCAGTCGGTCTCGCCGTGGCGAACCAGGACCAAGCGCCTCACAGGTCGGCTGTTCACAGATCGGCGGGCAACGCGACGATGGGGCAGTCCTTCCACAGTCGCTCGAGCGAGTAGTAGGCGCGGTCCTCCTGGTGCATGACGTGCACGATGAGGTCGTTGAAGTCCATGAGCGCCCACCGGCCCTCGCGGAGGCCCTCGCGACGGATCGCCTTCACGCCGGTGGCCAGCAACGCCTCCTCGATGGCCTCCGCGATCGAGGACACCTGACGCTCGTTGGAGCCGGTCGCCAGCAGGAACACGTCCGCGATCGGCGTCTGCGCGCTCACGTCGAGCGCCACGATGTCTTCGGCCTTCTTGTCGGACGCGGCCCTGGCCGCGGACTGAGTGAGGTCCACAGCCCTCCGCGTGGCCGTCACCGGCCCCACGCCAGGTTGTAAATCACGACTCCGAGAACGAACACTAACGCTCCAATCACGGCCAGATGATGCCACTTGAAGTGCTTTGCACCACCGACGGGCGGCAGGTCCGGCGTACGACGCAACGGATCGATCTGGCCCGTGGTCGACGCGTTGACGGCGAACTGGTCGCCGTTCGGCTGGAAAAGCGCCCCCGTGGTCGAGAACGGGCCGCTCGTCGTCGGGGTTCCACCACTCGTGGTCGGGACCTGTCCCGTCTGGGGCCAGTTCTTGACCTGGGAGAGGTCGGGACGCGGCGCATTGCTCACCGGCTCGAAGTCGCTCACGTCGTGGGATGCGGACTCCCGTGCCGCGTCAAGCGGATGACTATCCCACGGCGAAGGTGCCTGATCATGCGTCGGCTGTGCCTGACTGATGGGCCGCACCGGAATCTCCGTGGATGCCGTGCGCACGGCCTCGTCGAAGGTCGCGTGGTGGGGCGCTCTCCCCGCAAAGCTCGACACACCGGCCGACGGGTCCGACGGGGCGGGTGCGGACACCAGCGGGGATTCGCCACTCGGCGGCGCAAGGGCTCCCGGATCCGGCAGAGGCGAGGCGGGTGGCTGAGTCGATTCGGACTCGGCCGCTTCGGACTC
>DGBM01000276.1 GCA_002384765.1 Demequinaceae bacterium UBA4004 | reverse complement strand
GGTGACGGTGGGATTTGAACCCAAGCAGGAACACCTTTCATACGTGCACAACAGGCCGGCTTCGCTGTCATTCCGCGAGACTTGACCTTTCGGCCGTGTACTGCGAAGGCCCTGAGCTTTCGTCAATCTTTCTCACGGCGTTCCCACGGGCTCGGGCCTCGTGCGGGGCAAGGAAAGTGCCTTCTTTCAGCCCGCGGAGCGGGTTCCTCCTTGATCGCGTGCTATTGCGTCAATGATGGCGGGGATGTCGTCGCCGGCTTGCTGCAAGAACTCGTCCTGCAGCAGGGTGGCGAGGTCGGAAACGGCGACCGTGAGCACCTCTCCGGCGGCCACCACGATGGGGATGCGGCTCTTCTTGGCCGTTTTCGCGATGCCCCAGCCGGTGGTCATCGCTTGGGGCAGCGCGAGGGACCGATCCTTCTCGGCGAAGTAGTAGGTTTCGGCGCTCTGCATGAGATCGACGCGGGTTTGCGCGAGGGCTGAGGCGATTTCGTTCATCACCAGCGCATCGGTCTCGTACGCTTCGTCGCGTTCCAGGCGGGACACGAACCCGCCTTCAACGAGACTCCGGGTCCGCAAGGTGGTAGTGCGGCGACGGTTCAGCGCGGGGTAGAGCTGCATGATCCACGATACGGCGGCGGTGAAGAGAATGAAGCCGGTGAGGGCTTGGAGCGGGGCAAGTATTCGCAGCGCGGGGGTGGTCGCGACGACGTCTCCGTAGCCGAGGGTCCCAAGCGTGACGAGGGAGAGGTAGATCGACGAGAAGAGATCGGGATAGCGGTCCGGGTTGATACCCGGGGCAAAGCTGAAGCCGTCCGGCATCTGAGGCAGATAGATCAGTGTCCACCCGAAAACCTGCAGCGCTGCCCAGACGACGATGACCAGGACGATTCCCACCGGCCCGGCAAGCGGTGACGGGCTCCCCCTCGGCCACCGGGATACCCGCCAGGTTCCGCGCATCACCCACGTGCTCACCCCTCCGCGGCCGGCGGGGTGAAACAGCGTGTGGAATACGTCACGAAGGCCAACGAGAATCAGTGCGACACCGACTACGACGGACAGCACGTTCATAGTCTCCGGCAGCATCGCGTCGTTCCTCGACTTTCATTCTCTCCTCCGACTAGGCAAGCACCACCGCTTCAGCCTCAGATGGCGATGCGGCGTAACATGCCCGTCGGGCTCCTACGCCAGTTACTCGGCGGGGCACTGGCGCGCGGCGGCGCGATCGAACTCGGGTACCTCGCGGGCCTCAGCCTCGGCGACAGTGGCGGCGATGCCGTTCTCCTCGATGTCCTTGATCAGCCAGTCCATCTCGAGGATCTCGTTTCGCTGAGCTTCGCTGATCGAGATCGCGAGTTCGCACACGCGCACATCCTGAATCTGCGCCCGTTCGGAACGGGTGATGGCGAGCGAGTGATGCGGGATCATTGCGCTCATCCAGTCCGTGTCATCCACCGTGATCTGGCTGCGGTCGAGAGCGATGCCGCCGCCGATCAGCAAAACCCCGACTGCGACGATCGCGATGTTCGCTTTCGTGTTCTTGTACATGTTCAGCATCCAGGCGANNACCCAATACATGACGACCATCGCGGTGAGGATCATCGCCGCGAATCGCAGATACATCGGCATCTGCATCCGCGACTTCTGCTCCGTCTGGTGCTCGTTGTGGTCACGCTGTTGGTCGTTGTTCTGATTCGTCGACAAACGGATCATCTCCTCATTCACTCATTCGTAATCATTCACTCATTCGTACCGTCGATTGCCTCTCGTCGGTCGAGGCGCGATCGGTCGCGCTCTCAGGCGGCGAGCATCTCGACGCAGGCCTGCTCGCAGTGGCGGCACGCCTCTGCGCAGATCTTGCAGTGCTCGTGCATNNCGCGGCGCAGACGTCGGCGCAGTCTAGGTTCTTGCGGATGCATTCGGTGAGCTCCGCGACCATGTCCTCGCTGAGGCACGCGTCAGCGCACGCGGCACACGACTGGGCGCACTCCACGCACGCCTCGATACACGTCAGCAGCGCATTGCTCGCATCGGCCTTCGGGTGGGTGCGCAGCATGTCTCCCGTAATGGTCATCGTCATTGCTCCTTTCCCGCCGGGCGGATGCCCGACCAGCGGCACGCTACAACGGGCATACCCATCCACGGAGGGGGTTGCATACCGGTAGGGGGCTGCGGTACTAAGTCACACGTACGTAGCAAGCCAGAGCGTCTCGCGCACGGCCGCCATACCCAATGGGGGTATACAGTGAACTTGTCGCCATACCAACAAAGGCGACCCCCCAGGAGGGGAAGTTGTCATGTCGATGAACGAGTTTCGGGTATGGATATGACATGCGGGCTCGATGGAGCCCGCTGAATCGCTCGCTCACTCTGTTCCACCCGATGATCGCGACGACGTTGTCGATAGGAAAGGCCCATGACCTCAAACACCTCTGACCACGCCCCTGGGGGGACGCACCCCGGGGAGCACGGTCAGCACACCGGACAGATGGCAGAGCACGACGCACACTCAGAACACGGCGGGGCACATGCGGGCCACGGCGCCGATCACGTAACGCAATTTCGTCGGCTGTTCTGGATCAACCTGATCATTGCCATACCCGTCGTGGCGTTCTCGAGCATGTTTGCGATGCTCGTCGGATACCAGCTGCCCGACTTCCCGGGCGCCGCATTCATCGCCCCCGCGCTGGGTACCGTCATGTATGTGTGGGGCGGGCGCCCGTTCCTCACCGGTGCGGTCGCCGAATTGCGTGCCCGCACACCCGGCATGATGCTGCTGATCGCCCTCGCAATCACTGTCGCGTTCCTCGCCTCCTGGGGCGCGAGCCTCGGACTGTTGGATCACGAGCTCGAGTTCTGGTGGGAGCTGGCACTGCTGATCGTGATCATGCTCCTCGGGCACTGGATCGAGATGCGGTCGCTAGCCCAGACCACTTCGGCCCTCGACTCGCTCGCAGCGCTCTTGCCCGACGAGGCCGAACGGGTCGAGGGCGACGACGTGATCACCGTCTCACCCACCGACCTGAGGGTTGACGATGTCGTGATCGTTCGCCCCGGTGGCAGCGTTCCCGCCGACGGGCGCATCGTCGACGGCAGCGCCGACATGGACGAGTCCATGGTCACGGGCGAATCCCGCACTGTGTCGCGCGGTGTGGGCGACCCGGTCGTGGCGGGTACCGTCGCGACCGATTCCGGGCTGCGCGTGCAGATCACCGCCACGGGTGACGACACCACCCTCGCCGGCATCCAACGGCTCGTCACCGAGGCGCAGGCTTCGTCATCGCGAGCACAGCGTCTCGCCGACCGCGCCGCGGCATGGCTGTTCTGGTTCGCCCTCGGCTCCGCCGTCATCACCGCGCTCGTCTGGAGCCTCCTCGGCAACCCCGATGCTGCCGTCGTCCGCACGATCACGGTGCTCGTGATCGCGTGCCCTCACGCGCTCGGGCTCGCGATCCCCCTGGTCGTCTCGATCGCAACCGAACGCGCCGCGCGCGGGGGCGTTCTCATCAAGGACCGCCTGGCGCTCGAGAGCATGCGCACGATTGACGCCGTGCTCTTCGACAAGACCGGCACCCTCACCAAGGGCGAGCCGACTATCACCGATGTGCAGACGGTTGGGGATGTCGAGCCCGACACCGTTCTGCGCCTCGCGGCCGCGGCGGAGGCCGACAGCGAGCACCCGCTCGCGAAGGC
>DGBM01000306.1 GCA_002384765.1 Demequinaceae bacterium UBA4004 | reverse complement strand
CATCACCACCTCGGAGATGTCCTCGCCCGACACCCCTGCCCGCTCCAGCGCCACCCGCCCGGCCACCCCGCCGAGCTCGTGCGCCCCCACGTCCTTGAACACACCACCGAAGGAACCGACCGGCGTCCGCGCCCCATCGACCACCAGGATCTTCTCGTCGTTCATACTTGTCCTCTCGTGTATTGATTCTCGTTCTTCATGCCCCCCCAGCGACATCCGCGACGCCCCTCCCGTCACTGAAGGGCTGGAACTCTGCATGCGCGACTCTCGCCCCAGCAGGACCTCGGTCGGATCAAGTCCCGGCGACGTGGCCCCGCTCGGAACGCGTCTGCCCGTCATTGAGCAACGTAATTCGGCTTACGTTGCTCGCGGAAGGCTGCGAGCGCCTCCACCATGTCGTCAGTTCTCGTGGCGAGCACCTGGTTGCGGTTTTCGAGTACCAGCGCGGCCTCCAAAGAGGGCGCATCGACGTTGTTCTGTACCACCTGCTTGGTAAGTGCCATCCCGATCGGGCTGTTCTCCAGGATGGTGCCTGCCGTCTCCATAGCGCGGTCCAACAGGTGGTCTGGGTCGACAGTGTCCGAGACGAGACCGATCCGCAAAGCCTCCTCCGCCTCTACGAAGCGTCCGGTGAGCAGAATTTCGTATGCCCGACCGAGGCCGACGAGTCGTGGCAGTGCCCAAGAGGTGCCCACGTCGCCTCCGGACAACCCGATCCGGACGAACGCGGCATTGAACCTCGCGCTTGTCGATGCGAGCCGGATGTCAGCGGCGAGGGCGAGTCCCATCCCCGCACCGGCTGCGGCTCCGTTTACGGCAGCGATCACAGGCTTCGTCATTCTCCGGAACCCCGCGACCGAGGCCGCCCATGAGTCCTGGCCGGCTAGCAACTGTGCCACAGCCATCCTGGGTAGTTTCTCTGCATCGTCGAGGTCGAGGCCGGCCGAGAATGCTCGTCCTTCGCCGGTGAGAACGAGGACGCGCGCGGCAGTGTCGGACTCGATGTCACGCTGCAGCGCCGCAAACTCATCAAACATGACGGGCGTAATCGCGTTGAGTCGCTCGGGACGGTTGAGCGACGCCACGACGATCTCGGGGTGTGGCCGTTCGATCTTGAGAGTGGTGTACGTGTACATGTTCGATGATCCTTTGGTTGGTGAGCAGACCGGGCCAACAGGCTCATGACCGGTTCTCCAGCGGTCACGATCCCCGCAACGCCGTCACATCCCTAGCCGGTTGGCCGGACATTCGGCCGGCTGGAGCGCAGCACGTCGACGCCCGTCAAGGTGCCTCGGACCGGACACTGACCATGAGATCGATGTCCCCTTCCTGTACGAGGACGTCGTCGCTGTTCAGTAGGCGAAAACGCCTGTTCAAGATTCCCAGGCTTCCACTGCTGGTCAGGCGCGTCCCCGTGATCAGGACCTCCGCGCGCAACGTGTCTCCGGCCTTGATAGGCGCGAGAAACCGCCAGTTCGCCACCTCAAGCAACGCAACCGAGCACGCCTCGAAGACCCCGAGACGCGAGGCCAGGCCCATTGCCACGGCCATACCAAGGAGCCCGTGTCCGATCCGGTCTCCGAAACGCCCCTGCTGAGCGTGCACCGCGTCGGTGTGAACAGGATTTGTGTCCCAGCTCCATCCCGCGAACATCACGATGTCGCTCTCGGTTATGGTCCGCCCCTGCGTGGCGAAAGTTTGCCCTTCAACGAAGTCCTCGAAGTGCCAGGCCATCTCACGACACCTATCGGAGCGCGCCTAGGGCGGGATCGCCAACAGGAAGAGGTTTCAGCATGTGTACCTCCATCGGCTTGGCGAGCAGGCCCTCAAGCGAATCAACCATCTGCGCGTAAACGGGACCGCTCCCGTGGGCCTTGAGAGCGGCCGAATCCCGCCATTGCTCGAGGATGGCGAATCCGTCCTTGCTCTCATGGAGCGCGAAGAGCTGGCAGCCCTCCTCCTCGTGCACGAGTTGGGCGGTCCGCTCGAGTACCCGGACCACCTCCTCCCGCCGCTCCGAAATCGGGAACACGTGCGCGACGACAACGACGACCATTGGCACACCCTCCGTTGACCTTCCGACCGTTTGGTTGGTAACGTCCCCGACCCTAGCGGCTGTCACAGCGTTTGGCGACCCAAGATCGGAGCTCAGCATGACCTTCAGCCACCTCTTCTCCGAGCTCGAACTGCGGACGGTCCGGTTGCGCAACCGGGTGGTGGTTTCGCCAATGTGGCAGTACGAAGGGCGTGACGGCTTCCCGACCGATTGGCACCTGATGCATCTGGGTCGCTATGCCGATGGGGGGGCTGGCTTGGTCTTTCAGGAGGGCACCACGGTCGAGCGTCGGGGCCGCGGCACGTTGGGCGATCTCGGGATCTGGGACGACAGATTCATCGACCCGCTAAACCGCCTCGTGAGGGTCATCAGGAACAACGGCTCGGTCCCAGGTATCCAACTCATGCACGCAGGCCGCAAAGCGCGGATGAGCACCCCTATGGACGGCCGGCGGCCGCTCGAGCGGACCCCGGAGATTGCTGATTGGGACGAGTGGCACCCAATTGCTCCGAGCGCGATACCCGTCCGCGAAGGCCAGGAAGCTCCCCGGGCGATGACCACGGAGGAGGTGCAGGACGTAGTCTCCTCCTTCGTTGCTGCAGCCGCGCGGGCCCAGCGAGCCGGCTACGACGTCGTCGAGGTGCATAGTGGCCACGGTTACCTCCTCCACCAGTTCCTCTCCGAAGCGACCAATCACCGAACGGACCGTTATGGCGGCTCGTATGAGAACCGCACGCGGGCGCTCAAGGAGATCGTCGAGGGGGTGCGCGCAGTGTGGCCCGATGACAAGCCACTGTTCGTTCGGCTCTCGGTGGACGACTTCGCTGGATGGAGCGTCGATGAATCTGTGCGTTTGGCCGGTCAGCTCCGCACCATGGGAGTCGACGTCGTTGACTGCTCTTCCGGTGGGCTGGTCGGGTCGCCCACCGAGGGTGGCACATACTCCTACGGGTACCAGGTTGACTACGCGGCGGAACTGAAGCGGCGGTCCGGAGTCGCCACGATGGCGGTCGGCCTGATCGTGCATCCCGAGCTCGCAGAGCGGATCGTCGCTGAAGGCAGCGCGGATCTGGTAGCGATCGGCCGAGAGGTCCTCTACAACCCGAACTGGCCGCTGGACGCGGCCGTGAAGCTTGGGATCGACGATCCCTACGCCATCACGTCTCCTCGTACCGCTTACTGGCTACGTCGCCGTGGAGAGACGGTCCCGGGGCTGGTGCCCTCCACCTTCACGGACGGACAGGGCGGAGCCAAGCCTTCTCCTCACTAGGCAGCTGCCACGCTCCTCAGCGCGTCTTCGATATTCGCACGGTCGGGTAGCCACGCGCCTTCGAGTGGCGGCGCGTAGGGCACTGGCGTATATGGCGCGCCTACCCGCAACACGGGTGCGTCAAGTGTCCAGAACCCCTCGTCAACCGCCAGCGCCGCCAGTTCGGCACCAACTCCGAAGTCGCGGACCGCTTCATGGGCGATGACCAGGCGGTTGGTCTTCCGCAACGAAGCCAAGACGGTCTCACGATCCATCGGCACGATCGTCCGAAGGTCGATCACTTCGACACTGACCCCTTCTCGCGACAGCGCCTCGGCAGCAGCGAGAGACTCATGCAGCATCCGCGAGTAGCTCACCAACGTGACGTCGGCTCCATGACGGACGACCCGCGCCTTGCCGAGTGGCAGGATGTGCTCTGCGGCAGGTGCGTCGCCCTTCCATCCGTACTGGCCCCGGTGCTCGACGAACACCACGGGGTTCGGATCCCTGATTGCGGCTCGGAGCAGGCCGTAGGTGTCTGCGGGCGTTGACGGCATGACTACCGTGAGCCCTGGTATGTGGGCGAGCAGTGTTTCGAGGCTCTGTGAGTGCTGGCTGCCGGATGATCGGCCTGCACCGAACTGGGTGCGTACAACGAGGGGCAGACTGGCTTTGCCCCCAGTCATGTAGCGCATCTTTGCTGCCTGGTTCATCAGTTGGTCGAAACAGACACCGATGAAGTCCATGTACATGATCTCGACGACAGGCCTCATGCCCGCCATCGCCGCTCCGACTGCGGCACCCACAATGGCTGTCTCGCATATGGGTGTGTCCAGCACTCTGCCCGGAAACTCCTCGTGAAGCCCACGGGTCACGCCGAAGACGTTACCGCCGGCGCCCACATCGATCCCGGCGAGGAACACCGAGGGGTCGGCATCCAGTTCATGCTGCAAGGCGAGACGAACGGCGTCCATGGTTCGGAAGACACCGGGTGAGGACTTCCGAGAGGCGTCGGTCGGTTCGGCCGGCACGTCGAGCCGTGGTGCGAGGACATTGTGAGCGAGTGTGCTCGGCTCGGGAGGCGGTGCCTGACGTGCGGCTTCCACCGCCTTGTCGATGCGGGCCCGCTCCTCCTGTTCGATGGCTTCGATCCCAGCCTCGGCGATGCCGGCATCGGCGAGACGCTTGCGGAAAATGGCTAGGGGATCGCGCGCCTTCCATGTCTCAAGCTCGTGCGCACTGCGGTAACGCTGAGGATCTCCTTCGTAGTGGCCGTGCCACCGGTAGGTCTCCGCCTCGACGAGAACCGGTCCCGCATGATCCCTCAACCGGCTCAACACGTCGGTCATAGTCTCAGCCACGGCCAGCGCATCGTTGCCATCGACACGGACAAAGTCGACTCCGTACCCGGCGGCACGTGCCTCCAGCGCCCCTCGGCTCTGGCTTTGTGTCGTGGAGAACTCCGCGTAATGGTTGTTCTCGCAGAAGAACACGATGGGAAGGTCCCACACGGCTGCCAGGTTCACCGACTCGTGGAACGCCCCTTGGGCAACCGCCCCATCTCCGAAGAATGCCACCACCACGGAGGAGGTGTCGCGTAACCGCGCGGCAGTGGCGGCGCCGACGGCGATGGGCAGGCCAGCAGCGACGATGCCGTTGGCGCCAAAGATGCCAATGTCGGGGTCGGCGATATGCATGGAGCCGCCTCGACCGTGGCAGGCCCCACCCTCTCGACCCATGAGCTCGGCGAACATCGACTCCGGGTCCAGCCCCTTGGCGATGCAGTGGCCATGGCCACGATGGTTGGACACCACCACGTCGTCGGCGCCGAGCGACCAGCACGCACCGACAGCGCAGGCTTCTTGACCGATCGACAGATGCACGAAGCCGGGGATCTCCGTGGCCTTGTATAACTCGGCTGCCCGCTCCTCGAACGTGCGAATTCGGCACATCCGGCGGTACATCTCGAGTAGATCGTCCGCGTTGCTACTAGGCCGCGTCATCGTCTAGTCGTCCGCTGCGCCAATGCTGAGGTATCGCTCGGTGACCTCTGGGTGTGCGTCGAAGTCCGACCAGCTTCCGTGGAACACCATCGAGCCGGACTCGCTCGCAAGGACCCCGACGGACTCGGTGACCTCCCGGGAGAACCACTGCTTGTGCTCGGCCACAACGATGGACAGGGCCAGTTGCTCCCGCAGCGACTTGATGCGGACGACAAGGTCCTCGACGATCTTCGGGGCCAATCCCTCACTCGGCTCGTCCATAAGCAGCACCGTGGGCTGTGCCTTGACTGCCCTCGCAATCGCGAGCATCTGCTGCTCACCGCCGCTGAGCGTTCCTCCGCTTCGAGCTCTCATGTCCGAGAGGAGGGGGAACATGTCAAAGATGTCGTCCAACGACAGGTGCGGCTGAGCGGTCTTCGCGCTTGGGATCTCGAGATTCTGTGCCACAGTGAGATCGGGGAAGATTCGCCTATCTTCGAATACCAGTGCTAGGCCTCGCCGGGCACGCCGGTAGGGCGCCTCACGGTGCACTTCGACACCGTCGATCCGGATTGACCCCGTGGTCTTGTCCACCAGCCCCATCACGGACCGCAAGGTCGTCGACTTGCCGGCACCGTTGCGGCCAAGAATGGCCATGCCCTTGCCAGGAGCAACGTCGAAGGACAAGCCCTTCACCACGTGACTGCTGCCGTAGTAGGAGTGCAGGTCCACAACTGACAGTGCGGCCGGTGTCCCCGTCCGCCCAGCCTTCTCCGCAAGCACACCCGAACTCACGACTCCGCCTTTCCGAGGTAGGCCTCTCGGACGGCGGCGTTTTGCTGTACCTCGTCCGGGGATCCTGACGCGATGACAACCCCACCCGCCAGGACGCTGATCTGGGAGGCGAGCCGAAACACCGTCTCCATATCGTGCTCGACGAGCAACACAGTAAGTCCTCGCTCTTCGTGCAGCTTCGCAATGACGTTTGCGCACCTGTGCACTTCGTCCGGTGACATTCCGGCCATCGGCTCGTCGAGAAGCAACATTGTCGGATCCTGCGCCAGCGTCAGCGCCAACTCCACGAGCTTGCGGTCACCGTGCGCCAGCTCGGCCACCGGCCTGTCCATTAGGTGCGGGACACTCAAGAGCTCCAGGATCGCGTCGGCCTCCTTGCGAACCCAAGCCCGGGGCGAGGAGACCCAGCGACCGTCCCGCCGACCGTCGTGTTTACTCCACCGATCGGCGGACTCGAGCGCGATGGTGAGGTTCTCGAAGACCGAGAGGCCATTGAACACCCGGGGCACTTGGAAGTTGCGGCCGATCCCGCGCTTCGTGAGTAGACGAGGGCTGATCCCAGTCATGTCCTTGCCATCAAGTTCCACGCGCCCAGCCGTTGGCGCGATCTCACCACTGATGATCTTGAAGAGCGTGCTCTTCCCTGCGCCGTTCGGCCCAATAAGTGCATGCACCTGGCCACGATCGACGCTGATGTTGACGTCGCGCAGCACCCGATTGCCCGCGAAGTCCTTGGCGATGCCGACTGCCGCCAGGGCGACGGTCTTGCCGGTCATGCGACCCCTCCCCTGACATTGTTGTCTACGTTCTCGTCGCCTGCGGCACGAGCTGCGCGCCTGCGCTGAAGCCACGACTTGGCGGTGCCGGCGATACCACCGGGAGCGATGAGCAGGACGGCCAGCAGAAGCGCCCCGGTGAGGACGATGCGCCAGGATGCGAAGTCCCGCGCGGCGTAGTCGATCCCGGCGAACACTCCCGCCCCGAGCAGCGGCCCGAAGAAGACGTTCACGCCGCCGAGCAGAGTGGCCAGGATCGGCTCCGCTGACTGTGCCCACCCAGCGTTGGCAGGAACCATCAGACCGACGAGCGGCGCAAAGAGAGCACCTGCCAGAGCCGCGAACGTGGCGGAGATCGTGAACGAGGCCGCGCGGTATCGCCTGACCGGGATACCCAGGAAGGCGGCCCGGACCTCGTCCTCTCGGATGGCTGTCAATGTCCGACCGAACCGCGAGAACGTTATCCGCCACAGCGCCAAGGCGCCGAGGGCAGCGGTCACCACGAGAACCCAGTAGTAGAAGACCGCATTGTCCAGGTCGACTCCCAAGAAGACACCGGCCCTGATGCCTGAGAAGCCGTTGTCGCCCCCGGTGACCGAAGTCCACTGCAAGATGACGATGTGAATGATCTCGCCCAGTCCCAGGGTGATGATGGAGAAGTAGATACCCGACAACCGGAGGGCCAGCCCGCTAAAGGCGGCCCCGACCACGCCCCCGAGCCCTGTCCCGATGAGCAGGGCGAGAGGCCAGCTGAAGCCAGCGTCGAGCGCGATCCCGATCCCATAGCCCCCGAGGGCGAAGAAGGCCGCGTGGGCGAAGGAGATCAATCCCGTCGTACCGAAGAGCAGGTTGAAGCTCAATGCAAGCAGACCGGCCGTGACGGCGGCCCCGATGCGAAACATCTGGCTGGTTGCGACCATAAACGGCACCAACAGCAAGACGACGAGGACTGCGACTGCGGCCAATCCCGAGAGCGTGCGCGTGCCCTCAGAGCCCTTCCTCCACTTCATGCCTTCGCCCCCGCCAGACCGGTGGGCTTCAGAACGAGGATTGCAACCAGGACCACGAAAACTCCGATCTGTGGAACATCAGGCAAGTAGGTGAACCACAGGGAGTCGGCCAGCCCCAGGATGATGGCAGCCAGCCAGGCGCCTCCGACACTCCCGAGCCCTCCCAGGACCACCGCGACGAAGGCCTGGATGATGAAGAGGTTGCCAAGTTCTGGGTTCAGCGCCTGATTTGGTGCAAGTACAGCGCCGGCGACACCCGCAAGCATGCTTCCGACCACGAACACGCCGGTCATGACGAACGGGACATTCACTCCCAGACTCATGCTCGCCTCGCGGTCGTGCGCCGCTGCCTTCGCGAGGTGGCCGAAGGAGGTTCTCTGCAGCCAGTAGTACAGACCACCGAGCGACAGCAGCGCGATCAGGATGATGAAGATCGACAAGGTCGACACCCGGGTCGGCCCGAGGTCTATCGCCTGGCGCAGCGCCTGCGGAGCAGGACTGGTCTTGGGCTCAAGGCCCCAGACGAGCAACAGGCTGCCATCGATGACCAGCAGAAGGGCATAGGTGCCCAACAGCGTGTACTCGTGGCGCAACTTGTAGAACTTGCGAACGAACAGCAGTTCCGCCAGCGCGCCGAGCACGGCTGCGACCACGATGGCGACAAGCGCCGAGGCGGCGAAAGCCGACCAGCTGGTGCCGAGTTGCGACAACATCGTGTACATCGTGTACGCCGCCACGGCAAACACGCCGCCGTGCGCGAAGTTGAGCACTCCTCCGACACCAAAAACCAGTGTCAGCCCGGCTGCGACCAGAAACACGATCGATCCTGAGGTCAGTCCGTTAACGGCTGCCAGCAGGAACTCGGCCATCGCCGCCTCCTACGCTTGTCGTTGATCTAGTGGTCAGAGATCTGTGCCAGGACCGTACTCGGTCGGCTCACCCGGCGCGGGCGGCTCGATGATGTCGTCTCCCGGAATCGCACGAGACTCAACCACTTCGTAGCCATTTTCGCAGTCGGCGCATCCCCGCAGCCGGACGAAGTTGACGTCCTTGACTGTCTGGTGGTCCTCAGCCCGCATTGTGCGGGTCCCGCTCGGGGTCTCCCACTCGAGACCCTCGAGATTCTCGATCAGGTCGTCTGTAGCCGCACTGCCGCTGGCATCGACTGCTGCAGCGACCGCGAGAACTGCAGAGAACGCCTCGCCGACAAAGCCCGTGGGTTCCGCACCGTGTTCTTCCATGTATGCGTCGGCGATGAAGGTGCTCATCTCGTTGTCATATGCGCCGTGGTACCAGTGGAAGGCCGTCCAGTGGTCAGGAGTGTTCTCCTTCATGGCACGCGCGACGAAGAATTCGTTCGCAGAATCCATCAAGAGGGTGTCGTCGTCCCACAGTCCCATCGCGCTAGCCTGCTGGTATGCGGTCACCCCGTCGCTCGCGTAGAGCGAACTGAAGACTCCATCCGGGTTCTGCCCCGCGACCCGGGACATGCTGTTCCGGTAGTCAGAGGCGGCAAAGGGTGCCAAGACAGCCTTACCCATGGTGGCCCCCTGGTTGAAGTCCCGGAGACCGGATGCGAACGCGCGCATCGTGCTGACGCCGTACGCGTGGTCTGGGCCGACGAGCGCCCACTTCTTGGCGTCGGGAGCGACCTCGGCCGCAAGCTTTGCTTGTGCGCGCTGCCGCATGTATGGGTTGTCCGTCACACGGAAGACGTTCTCGCTGAAGTTCTCATGCGTGAGCTCCTGGGCGTGCGCCGCCGTCGTCAGCAGGACGCTGTCGGTCTGCTCCATCACCGGGGAAAGTGCCAGTGCCACGGGGCTGTTCACGGTGCCGATGAAGATGCGGACCCCGTCGTCGGTGAGCTCTCGCACCCCGGCCACGGCCGCCTCGGGGTCCGCCTGGTCGTCGACGGTGCGGAGCTCGATCTCGCGACCGTCTGCGCCGCCGTTCTCCTCCAGCCACTGCACGGCCAACTCCGCACCAATCGGAAATTCTTCACCGAACAGGGCGGACGGGCCGCTCATTGGGCCAACAACGCCGATCGTGAGGGGCCCTTCTGTGTCGTCCTCGCCCCCACCGGTAACAGCGCTGCCTCCGCAGCCGGCAACGACCGCCATGGACAGTGCGAGCATGCCCGCAGGCAAAGTCTTTCTCAGTCTTGACATCAGGTGTCCTCTCAAACGGATGGTTACGACCTGCCGGACGGTAGATTTCGGTCGACCGATTGGTCGATAGTATGCTTCGGGTCACAGACCAACGCAAGGCTGGGCGCCATATCGGTATTGCGGCGGCACCTACAGTGCGGGCGGGACCAAGGAGAGGACCTCCAGGAATGACTACAGTTGACGACGCAGCCAGCCGCTGGCCCCGGCGCCGCCAGGGTCCAACGAAGACCGACCAGCGCTACGACCAGATCTACGAGACGGCGGCGCGGCTCTTCTACGAGAAGGGATACGCAAGCACCTCCCTCCAGGACCTCGCGAATGCGGTAGGTCTCCAAAAGGGCAGCCTGTACCACTACATCAACTCGAAGGAAGACCTCCTCTTCGGAATCACCGAGTACGCGCACAACTTCTTCCTTGACCTGGTCGGCGGCATCGACGACCCCACTCTTACGCCTCTCGAGAAGATTGAGCGCACCCTGCGCCTCCACGCCGAATTTGCGGCGGAGCACTTCCACGTCACGGCTGCGTTCTACAACGACAGGTCCGCACTTTCGGAGGCCCGGCAACACCGGGTGATCGAAACCCGTGACGCTTACGAAGCCAAGCTGCGCCAGTTGGTCATCGAAGGACAGGAGACCGGGGAGATCGCGGCCGATCTGGACCCACGCATGGCGGTGTTCGGCATCCTCGGCATGATCAACTGGATTAACCAGTGGTACCGTCCGGACGGACAGTTCAGTGCGAAGGAGATCGGCGCCGCTTTCGCCACCATGAGCGTGCGAGCGCTGAGGTCAGAGTGCCCTGGGGATCCCGCGTCCGACGTCGCCCCGATTCAAACGGGCAAACTGGCTAGGTGAGCAGGAGCTAGCGCGAGGACGCCCTGCGAAGTAGGGACGGGCTCTTCCGAGGACTGCCCGTGTCCGGCTCGGAGGTATGCGTCGACTGAATCTTGACCACACGCCTCGCACCAGGCGTCCAGCCTCAACCATGTCCGCTAGTGTCGCGCGTCTGAATCTCGTTTACGGGTGGCGTGGGGCAGGATCTCGTCTGCGGTCTTGGTCCAGATGAACGGGTGGCAGCGGTCGTTCCAGCCGTTGATGAAGGTGCTGATCGCGCCGATGAGCTGTTTGACGCTGTCGAAGGAGCCGCGTCGGATCGCTTGGCGGGTGATGATCCCGAAGAACACCTCGACCAGGTTCAGCCAGGACCCGCTGGTCGGCGTGAAGTGCAAGGTCACTCGAGGGTTCTTCTCGAGCCACCGGTTGATGTCGTCGTGCTTGTGGGTGTGGTAGTTGTCCAGCACCACGTGCAGCTCCCGGCGCGGGTAGGCTTTGGCGACCTTCTTGAGGAAGTCGAGGAACTCGGCCTTGCCGTGCCGGTCGTAGCACTGGTCGGTCACCTTGCCGGTGGCGACCCCCAAGGCGGCGAACAAGGTGGTGGTGCCGTTGCGCTTGTAGTCATGAGTGGCCTTCTCCGGAAGCCCCGGGCGCAGCGGCAGGATCGGTGCGGTGCGGTTCAGGGCCTGGATCTGGGACTTCTCGTCCACACACAGCACGATCGCCTTCTCCGGTGGGTTCAAGTACAGGCCCACGACGTCGCGGACCTTGGCCTCCAGCTCGGGGTCGGTGGAGAACTTGAAGGTCTCTCGACGCCAGGGCTTGACCCCGTACTTGCGCCAGGCGCGCGCCACGGTGGCGTCGCCGATACCCAGATGCTTGCCCAACAGCCGCGACGACCAGTGCGTGACACCCATCTTGTCCGGCGGTGGCTCCAGCGTGGCCGCGATGATCGCCGCGTCATCGATGCTCTTGGGCCGCCCAGGACGTGCCTCGTCCTCCAGCCCGGCAAGCCCGTGCGCGGCGAACCGGTCGCGCCACTTGATCACCGTCGGACGTGACACCCTGACCTGCCTTGCCGCCGCCGTGGTGCCGGCGCCATCGGCGACCGCCAACACGATCCGGGCCCGCTCGACACGGCCCGCCGACGACGTCCGCGACCTCGTCCACGACCTCAGCGTCGCGCGGTCCTCATCGCTCAGTTCCAGTGCGGGTGATGGCATACCCCATCATCCCACACTGTCAATGAATTAATGACGCACGACACTAGCTGTTCTGTCCACACAGGGTGGGCACGAGGTCGGCTGGTGACTTGCCACCGAGCGCGGTGTGGCCGCGGTGGTGATTGTAGGTGTGGAGCCAGTCGCTGAAGCGTGCTGAACGTTCGGTTTCGGAGAGGTAGGGCAGCGCATAGGCCCATTCCTCAAGGGTGGTCCGGTTGAACCTCTCC
>DGBM01000113.1 GCA_002384765.1 Demequinaceae bacterium UBA4004 | reverse complement strand
ACAAGATCCTCGGCGCCACCGATGCCCATTGGCGCGGGCCCAGGGGGCTTCGCCCCGGGCCCGAGCTAGGGGAGTGGCTTATTTCCTCGGACATCTTCTTGCTCTCAGCTGCGCTGTCCCTTTGTCGCGGGGCCCTTGCTCCGGCGGCGTGACGGCAGTGCGGCAGGCAACAGGGCCTGCCGAGGCGCAAACGCCACACACCAGGGAGGCACCCCATGACCGAGACGACGACGATCGACCACGCCAGCACCCGTGCAGCGCTGAGTGAGCAGGCCGCCGCGTTCATTGCCAACCCGGCCGGGTGGCCCGCGGCCATGGCCGCGCGCGCCCTGCGGCTACGCGCGGGACACCCCGCGTACTCGCCGAACAACCAGGCCCTCATCGTGTGCCAGTTGTGGGACCGGTTCGAACGCTCCGGTATGCCCGAAGGTGCCGCGTTCGAGGCCGCGATCGCTGCCGCGGCCGAGGAGATCGCGCCCGCGCACGTGTGGCGCACCCGCGGATACGCCCCGACCGGCGCGCCGCTGGTGATCTACTCGCGACCGATCCCGCTCTGGGTCCACCCGGACACGGGCAAGAAGTGCAGCAAGGACGAGCCCGGTGCGGTTCGGCGGACCGTCTTCCGGGTCGAGCGGACCTACCGCGCCGCCGACGTCACCAACACCGAGGGTCAGAACGCGGCCGCGGCGTACGCCGCGCCTGACCTCCCGCCAGGGGAGGCCCGCGCCGTGTTCGAGCGGCTCGCCGCGTGGATCACCGCCCAGGGGTGGAGCGTCACCCGCACCGCCCGCGACACCCGCGAAGGCGGCGCCACCAACCACGCGGCCCGCGCCATCATCATCAACGGCGCACTAGCGGACTGGTCCGCGGTCGCCACGCTCGTCCACGAAATCGGGCATGCCTTGCTGCATGGCGCCGACGATGAACGCCCGTATGCCGGGGCGCACCGCGGCGACATGGAAGCCGAAGCCGAAGCCGTCGCGTACGGACTGCTCACCGCCTACGGGCAAGGGGAGCTGGCCCGCGGCGCGGTCCGCTACGCCACCGAATGGGCCCGCGACCCGCACCGCGTCGCCGTCGCATACGAACGCGCCTCGCACGTGCTCGACGCCGTTACCGCGGCCGCCGCAGGCGCCGCCGACGTGAAGGTGGCCGAATCGACCAAGGAAGCCAAGGCCGCCGCGAAAGCCGACAACAAGGCCCTCGCCGCCGCGCTGCGCGCCGCCGGCCTCGAACCGCGCGGTGACGCGTGGAGGCGCGCCAAGGCCGGCGAGCCGATCGCCGACATCGCCGCCGACCTCGCCCAGGCCTAGACCCGCGTGGTGCCCGGCCGGATCCGCCGGTCGGGCACCACCGCTCATTGCCGAGCCAGACCCGCCGGGCCTCACACAGGCCGGTGACCGAGACTCCCTGACGGCCGCAACGGCCCGCAATCACGGGGCGGCCTCCCGGCCGCACTCACCCCCGTGACCAGATCGCGGCGGCCAGCAGCGCGTGCCGCCTCCGGCGAGCATCACACGCCCCGCCGGCCTGCTCACCCGGTCACCACAACCCACCGAGCCGGCGCAGGGCACCAGCCATAGGATCTTCGATCCTTGACCCCGCGTCGGGAGACCGTGTCCTCGCCGGCTTGACGGTCGGGCTCCACGCGGAGCTCGGCCTGCGGTGGTTGCCCTCTGAAACGATCAGCCAAGCCAAAACAACTGCGCGGCGCGAGCCATTCGCATGGCCCCGCTGGGCGGCAGAACCCAGCAGCCCGGTTTGTCGGTGCTGTCATGCATCCTGAAGAAAGAATGTCTACCTAAAGAGGAGAGGGACGATGACTGGCAACGTCGAGACGTACTACGAAGACGGCACCTGGAAGAACCGGGCGCAAGGCAACCAGCGGGCCAGCAGCACGCACGACACGAAAGCCGACGCTCAAGCCAAGGGCCGGCAGATGGCTCAGGATCGCCACGTCGAGCACATCATCAAGAACATGGACGGAACGATCTCCGGACGCAACTCTTACGGCAACGACCCGTACCCGCCTAAGGGGTAACCCGACCGACGGCCACCCGCAGCCCTGACGCGACGCTGAGACGCCGCGCTGGTGGCGACGGTGTCCCGTGGAAAAGGCTCCATAGCGTTCAAAGACGCCCACCCCGGGCCCACCGGCGTCCTAAATGTCAGGTCGACCGATACGGGCTGCGCACGTTGAACCGTCGTCCTTCTTTTCGGCGCTGCAGGTACCCGGCGATCGTGTCGACGTCCTTCGGCCGCATCTTCAGCGCACGGCATTTGGCCCGAACCTGCTCGACAGTCACCTGCTCCCAGCGTCGGGGGCAGTTCATCATGTCGGCCTTGAGCTTGTCCTCCTCGTTCCACTTCAGGCCGGAGTCGTAGCCGGCCGCCCACGTGGCGATGTGTTCCAGGATACGGTCGACGTCCTCGGGGAGAGGTTCCATCTCGGCCTTCATCTCAGGTTCGGTCGACGGTTGCACCGTGCGACCGCGCAGGAGTCGCACCGGGTTGGCATCTTCGATCCACCCTGCGGTTTCCGCTTTTCCCCACTCGATTACCACCATCGCGTCGGCGCCGACGCCCCATAGATCGTTGAGGTGCTGTCGATCCGGCCAGGCATGGATGACTCGCCGACGCGCCAAGGAACCTGTCGACAGGCCGCGCCAACTCAGATGCGTGACCCCCGGGCGAGCGATCAAACGCTTGAGGATGTCGCCATCGAACCGCTTCTGGGGCGTCACAACGACGACCGGGCCGCCCGACTGCTCCAGAAGCCAATTGACCGCGCGAGCGTTCTGCTGCCCACGCGAGTCCTCTTGGTCAAGCTGCGAGACCGCGACAGGGAAGGGGTATGCGTCTGATGACACGGTGGCCTCCTAGTGCTTCAACACTTGGCGGCCACGCTATAGGTGACCACCGACAACCAAGCTCCCAGGCAGACTGGTCGCCTCCCTCCTGAGGGTCTTACGGCCTGCCATAGTCACGCTTCGTGAGCTCCTGCAGTCCCGCGGGCCTGGCACAGACCGGCGGCCGAGGCTCCGCACTGGCCGTCCTTTAAGCGGGGTGGCCGACCTGCCGCGCTCAAATCGTTCGATCAAAGAATAAGAGGGCGCCGCATTCGCGGCACCACCCCTTCATTGACCGGATCGCCGACGGCTGGCGGGGGCGTGCCGCCTCCGGCGAGCATCACACGCCCCGCCGGCCTGCTCACCCGGTCACCACAACCAACGAGCCGGCCACCGGCCGGCGCCGACAACCGGGTGGCCTACGGCCACCAGTGCGCTTTGCTCCGACCGCCCGATCCTTCAATCGGGGGCCGCCGCCCTCCAAGGGGAGATCTCCGAACAACTTGTGCTCGCCCGCTCCTTGCGTCGCGACCAACCCTTCTCGCACAACTTCTTCTCCCGACCCGCCTCCGGCGCCTTGGACAGCACCGACGCCCCGACAGATGCGGGCAGTTATCGGAGCACACGGGGCAGCACCGATCAGGGCTTCCACTACCGGGAGATTCCTGCACCGATAAGTCCCACAGGAGGCACACCATGACCATCGAGATCCGTACCCTCACCGGCAACGTCACCGCCGACCCTGAGCTGCGGTTCAGCCACACAGGCAAGGCCGTCACCGACGTCCGCGTCGCGGTGAACCACCGCGCCAAGACCGACGAGGGCGAGTGGATCGACGCCGGCACCGACTTCTACACCATCCCCATCTGGGAACGCGACGCCGAGAACGCCGCCTCGTCGCTGCGCAAAGGCACCCGGATCACCGTCACCGGGCAGGTCCACCGCCGCGCCTACACCGACAGTGACGGCGTCGTGCACGTCCAGCTGAAGCTGCAGCCGCTCGCGCCGATCGCGGCGAGCCTCGACTTCCAGAGCTTGAGCGTCACCAAGAACCCGCGCAGCCAGGGGAGTGATCCGCAGTAAGCACCACCCGACACGTCCTGCGGTAGGGGCCGGCAGACCGCGCCGGCCCCTACCGCAGGAGCCACCACCAAGAACCTGTCTGCCCAACGGGCACAATCAACAAATCCAGGAGGTAGGCAGCGATGAGCAGCACGAGCACCCGCGCGGTGTACCGGACCGGGTTCGAACGCGTCTACGACAGCCGCGCCGGGCGCCGCATCCTCGAACGCCTCGTCCACCAGCCCGATCCAGACCGGCGACTCGGCGCCGCCGCGTTGATGACCGGCGCGCCAGCGAAGGACCCGGCATGAACAAGACCGAGACCGCCGCCGGCCTGCGCGCGTGGGCCGCCGGCTCCCACGCCACCGAAGCAGCAGTCGAGCTCCTCATCCGCACAGCAGACGGACACCTCCTCGACGGACCCTGGATCGCCCGCACAACCAGTGGGCGGATCTGGTTCGACACGGCCGCGCCCACCGACGCCGGCTACCTCTCCAGCGGACAACAGCGCGTCCTAGCGATCGCCGCCTCCCTCGCCGACAACCACAGCATCGTCCTCGCCGAGGTGCTACCTGGCCTCGAACGAGACGTGGTCGAGCTCGTCCTCGCCGCGATCGCCCACGCCGCCGGCACGCACGAGCACGCCGACATCGAGATCATCGACGGCACCATGCGCAACCACGGCCAACTACCCAGCCTGCACCCCTGGCCGCCAGCACCCTCGCCGCTGCGACTCGTCCACGGAGACCACGATGCCGACACCTAGCCCCCGACTCGCCTACACCTACCGGGTACTCGGCGATACCGCACTCACGGCCGGACTGGTTGCGCTCATTCTCGCGGTCGTCCTACCGATCGCTGGAACCACCAGCGCGCTGCCGCTGGTCGGTACCGCTCTGATCGCCGGGATCATCGCGATCGCCGCCACCATCCAGCACCGCCGCTACCAGCAGCACCCCCAGGAACCGGCTGCGCCCCGGGACGAGTTGCCTCCCGGCCCGGGCCGCAGCACCTCCCACCAGGAGCCGACGAGATGAGGACTCCCGAGCGAGTCATCCGGCCCGCCGCCGCGGCATTCCTCGCCGTCGTTGCCGAGCACCCCGCCGACGTGATCGCAGGCCGCGAGCAGATCATCGACCTTGCCGCCGTCATCGACGGCGACCAAGCCCCTTCACTCACCCGCAAGTCCACCGTGCGCCGCGTCCGCGTACGACACGCGCCGCAGATGACCCTCGACGACGCCGTCGCCGGCGTCATGGGATACGCCTACCCCCGGTCCGGCAGCCCCGTCGAGGCCGCCCTCAACGAGCTACGCCGCGCAGTCCTCGCCTGGACGCCGCCCGGATACGCGCCAACAGAACGCCACAGCGCGCCGGCGCCACGCCCGAACTACAGGCAGCGCTCGTGAACAGCCTCCGTCGCGGTATCTGCATCGCGCTTGCGCCGCCGCGATCGCCTGGATCATGATCGGGCGTGACGACAGTACGGCGGCCGAGACGTGGAGCAACCCGCACGTCGTCGACGGGGACACCCTCGATGCCACCAACCCCGACGGCACCATCGAACGCATCCGGGTCCTCGGGATCGACGCGCCCGAATGGGACGCCTGTGGGGAAGCAGAAGCCACCGCGTACCTGACCGAGCTACTGGCTGGCGTCGAGGAGATCGAGCTCGTGCGCGATCCCAGCCAAGCCGAACGCGACATGCGCGAGGCAGGCTTGAACCCTGAGGCACCGACGCCCAGGAATGGAATGACGCCGGCGCCGAGATCTCTCGGCATTCAACTCCCGCCGATGCGGCGATCGCGCTGAAGGAGCGGCCATGAGATTCACGCTGAACTACGACGGTCCACTGCCGGCCCGCGGCAATGCCGAGGACAAGCGAAAGATCCGGAGTTCCTTACACCACCAGCTTGTCGAGCTCTGGACGCATCCGCCACTCAACGGTCGTTTGGAATGGCTCACTGAGAATGACCAGCAATCAGTCCTGCATCGCGTCGGGGACTCGGTCTATGCCTCGCTCGTCGACAATCGTCTACATCTGCTTGCCGAACTCAACATTCTTATGCTCCGACCGGAAAGACCTGGCCGCATCATCACTTCCGGCAGTGACCTAGACAACCAACTGAAGACACTGTTCGACGCCCTACGCCGCCCTCAGGTACAAGCCGAACTGTCGGACCAAGAGGAACCATCCAGCGTCGAGAAGCCAAGCCATGTACTACTGGATGACGACAGCCTGATCTCCAGCGTCTCCGTTCGCACCGACCGTCTACTCGCATCACGCGAGCAGAACCACGTCCGCTTGACGATCGGCGTGCACGTATATCCTCACCGGCTCACATACGGATCCTTCGGCGTTTTCAGTTAACACCCAACCGAGTCCAATGCCACCAATGTCCGGCGACGCAACCCATACTGTGAAGTCACTGCATGACCAAGCACCACGGCGTCCGGATCACCCGCCGGGCAGGTGAGCAGCCCGGAACGTCGGTCCTGTCATGCATTCTGAGGAAGGAATGGCTTACCAGGAAGTCCATTGGGCACGCGCAGTAAAAGTATCAACCCTCGCTAGGGTCGCTGCATGGCTACACACGACGTCTCCGAGATTGTGGCGGTCATCGCCACCCGCAACGCAAAGCGGCCTGAGGCGCAGTTGCAGGCAGAGATCTACAAATTGCTGACGATCGGGGTCCTGCAACTCGACGTGGATGACGTCGCGCAGCTCGAGGTTCAGACCGGAGACGGCACTCGCCGGCGTATCGACATCGAGCTCGGTCACTGCTGTATCGAGGTCAAGAAAGACCTGCGCCTCGGTTCCGTGCTGGCCTCGGCACGGGAGCAGCTCTCCGGCTATATCGAGGTGCAGGCCAGCAAGTACGGGACGCGGTACGTCGGGATCGTGACCGATGGCGTCAGCTGGCACCTGCACCGTCTCGTCGACGAGCAACTGGTCGAGGTAGCCGTTTTCACCGCAAGTCGAGATCAACCGGACGCGTTGCTGGTGTGGCTGGAGTCCGTCTTGGCGACCCAGCACAATTTGCGTCCGACGCCGGGTGAGATTCGGAAGCGACTAGGAGCATCCTCGCCCGCGCATCAGCTTGACCATGCGACACTGAGTGATCTGTTCGACCGGGGACATGACCGCCCAGAAGTTCAGGTCAAACGTGACCTGTGGGCTAAGTTGCTTCGTACCGCGTTCGGGTCCGCATTCACCGACACCCCGAGACTGTTCATCGACCACACGCTGCTGGTACTGACGGCTGAGGCCATTGCGCACGCGGTCGCGGGTTTCGATCTCACGGCGGGTGATTTGAGCGCAGCGGATATCGCACGAGGTACCCGATTCCACGACGCGCAGATCTACGGCGTCGTCGAAGAGGACTTCTTCGACTGGGTGCTCGATGTCGACGGAGGACCGGAGTTCGTCCGCGAGCTAGCTCGACGAATCGGCCGGTTCGACTGGACGACCGAGGTCGAGCACGACGTGCTGAAGGCCCTGTACACCTCCGTCATGCCCGTGGCAGAACGCGAGGCCCTCGGCGAGTACTACACGCCGGACTGGCTCGCGGAGCAGATGGTCGCCGACGTCTACACCGATCCGCTGCACCAGCGACTCCTCGAGCCGTCGTGCGGCTCCGGAACATTCCTGATACACGCTATTCGCGCGCATCTCGCAGCTGCCGAGGGATCGGGTCTCAGCGCTGGAGAAGCAGTCGCGTCGGCAGCGGCGCACGTCACCGGAATGGACATCCATCCCGTCTCAGTCACGCTCGCACGGGTGAGTTACCTGCTGGCAATCGGCACTCAACGCCTCAACGACGACACGCGCGGCCCGCTGACCGTGCCGGTGTACCTGGGCGACTCGATGCAGTGGGAACAACGCGAAGACCTGCTCAGCAGCGATGACGAAATCACCATCAGTACCGCCGGTGATGATCTCGTGCACGGCGGGGGAGCATTATTTGGGGACGAGCTTCGCTTCCCTCGGGCCGTGCTGGCCAACGCAACGAACTTCGACCGGCTCGTCAGCGCGATGGCAGACAAAGCAATCACTGCGAACCAGCCGGCCGAAAAGGTAATGAAACCGGTGCTGAACCAGCGCGGCATCCACGATCCCGCGGCGCGCGGCACCCTGATCGCAACGTTCCAGACCATGCGTCGGCTCCACGAAAACCGGCGCAACCACATCTGGGGCTACTACGTCCGCAACCTCATCCGACCGATCTGGCTCGCTGAGCCCACGAACAGGGCAGACGTCCTAGTAGGTAACCCGCCGTGGCTTGCGTTTAGCAAGATGACCGGGGCGATGCAGGAACGCTACCGCGCACTCGCGCAACATCGGCGCTTGATCAGTGGTGGTCGCGGCGCTGCCGGGCGTGATCTGTCGACGCTCTTTGTGGCCCGCTGTATCGAGCTATATCTCAAACTCGGCGGCCGGTTCGCGTTCGTGATGCCCCACGGCGCCCTCTCCCGCAAACCACACACCGGCTTCCGGGGCGGCAAGTGGCCAAGTGAGAGCAGCACGACGACCGTTGCCTTCGATGCCTCGTGGGACCTCGACCAAGTGACGACCGGTTTCCCGATGAGCTCGTGCGTCGTGCGTGGCCGGTCTGCGGCTAACGCCAAGCCGCTACCGCCCGCCGTCACGGCATGGACAGGCAGGTTGACCAATCCAGACATCGTGTGGGAAGTAGCCCAACACCGAATCAGCCGCACCGATAGCACGGTGAGGGCGATCGATGCCGGCTCGAGCGAACCAGAATCCCCCTACCGAACCGCGTTCCGTCAGGGCGCCATTCTTGTCCCCCGATACCTTCTGTTCGTCAACAAAACCGACACGAACCCGCTGGGCGCCGGTGCTGGGCGGGTCTTCGTCGAATCGGCACGCACGACCCAGGAGAAGCCACCGTGGAAGACTGCACCATCGCTATCCGGCGCTGTCGAGAAGCGATTCCTTCGCGAGGTGTATCTCGGCGAGAACGTCGCTCCGTTCCGACTACTCGACCCTCGTGATGCAGTGCTTCCGCTCTCCGACAACGAGATCCTCGAGCCGGGCCGGATCGCCGAACAAGGCGCACTTTCAAAGTGGTGGAGCGACGTAGAGGCAGCGTGGGCAGTCGGCCGCAAGCAGACCGAGAAAGCGTCGCTGCTCGACCGATTCGACTACCACGGCCAGCTCAGCGCTCAACTGCCGACCGCGACACATCGGGTGGTCTACAGCAAGGCCGGCACCACGATCGCTGCAGCACGCCTGAGCGGCACCTCCGCGATCATCGACCACAAGTTGTATTGGGCGGCGGTTGCCAGTGCAGAGGAGGGCCGATATCTCACGGCAATCCTAAACAGTCAGGCCTTACTGGCGCGAGTGACGCCACTACAGACCCGGGGACTATTTGGCGCCCGCGACTTTGACAAGTACGTCTTCGCGGTCCCGATCCCGCTGTTCGATACCACAAACGATTCCCACGTCGAACTTGCCGGTCTCGCCGCGGAGGCGGAGGAAGCCGCAAACAAACTGGTCCTTGAGGAAGGTGCTCGATTCCAAGCGAAGCGGAAAGTTATCCGCCAGCACCTGGACCGCACCGGCATCGCGGCCAGGATCGAAACTGCCGTCACGGAGCTGATACCCGGTACCGAGTCGATGACGACGCTTAACGAGACCTAGTGGCCAGATTATGACGCCTAACCAGGGCATGTCGGACGGGGTCCTTGTGAAGAGCCGGGGTCAAGGGATGAGTAACTCGTTTGCCGGCTGACTATTTTCGCGTCGAATGACTTCGACGATTAACCCGTCGGCTGCTGCAGTCACGCATAGTTGCCGGGCTTTTCGTAATGCGGTCCGCTGCGCCGACGGGTTCGAAAGGGTGGCGTGTAACCCGAGGTTGGCCTGCGCGGCCAGGAGTGGAGTATGGCGACTGTTCTTGGCGGCCGCGCGGTAGAGACGTCCGGCATCGGAGGGGCAGTTTCGATGGAAGTGAGCCCATTGCGCGTCCTCGAGGTACACCGAGCTCGCAAGGTTGGCTGAGTGGTGGATGTAGGACAAGCTGTCCGCGGGTGGGTGGTCCAACAGCAGTTGAAGCCTGCGGCGGTCGTGGTTCCACCACGCGGTGTCCTTCGACCAGCGGTGGGCAGCGAGTTTGACCAGCAGTGAACTAATCATTCCATCGACCAGCCGACTTGCCTCGAACATAGCAATCGCTTCATCGAGTTCGTCGATGACCTCCGTACCACGGGCTTCTTCGCCGGCGTGGATCACTATGGACGCGTCGAGAAACCTGGACCAGGCAACCCATCTCGAAGCGGAAATCGGGGCGTACTCACAAAACTCTCTAGCATATGCGTCTCTTGCTTCCTTGACATGCCCTCCCCAAAGCAGAGCTAGCACCAGTTGCAACGCTGCATTTGAAACGACGACGGCGTTGGGTTTCTCGCTGGTCAGAGCCTCGTCGATGACCTGCCGTGCGAGGCGCGCCGCATCTCGCAACGAGCCGCCGTACTTTAAGGCGCCCGATCGTGTCGCTTTGGCCGCCAAACTCTCGTCTCCGTTTGACTGATGCAATACCTGCAGAGCCTTGTCAGGCCGACCGATGTTGAGCAGCGTGCTGGAACGCTTCTGAAGGACGCGCTGATACGGAGAGCTCAGTCCGGGTATCGGCGACATGAGAGTCGCGCCCATGGCAAGTGCCGCCGCGGTCGGACGCCCGCCGTGATTGATCGCTAGGTTCAGTAACCTGCGCATCGTGTGTAACTGCGTCGGATCGCGGCGCAACTGATGGAGATAGGAGTGTTTGGCTCCCTGGTAGTCGCCGAGCGTCGCGCGCGCCTCTGCCTCAGCTTCTGCGAGATTGCCTTCCAGAACAGGAAAACTGCGGTGCTTGGGTTTGTCTCCGAGGTGCTCAACCTCAGCCGAGTCCAGCGATACCAGCCGATTGTCACGGCACCATCTGGCGAACTCAAGGGTGGGATTCGCGAATACTGGATGAGGTTGGGGGAGGGGGGTGCTCAGCAAGCCGCGATTGGCTGTTCGTGGCAGTAGCCTCCGCTTTGCGGCTTCTTCGGCGTCGTTCATGCAAAACCAGATGACGTGGCGCGACGACTGGAGGACGTTGTCCCATATTGGACGAAAATCCAGGTCGTTTCCGCTATAGCCGACGAGAACGACGATCCGGTCGGCGACTTCGGCACGAAGTAGGGATTCCCAATCCCGCGGAAGTCCAGCCATCACGTCCCTGCCTTGAAACAACTTCTTTCCATGCCACGTCCCGTGGGGCTTCCGCAGATCGGCATCCGCAAGAGGATGATGATCGAGGTCGTGCACCACCAGCCTTCCGCCCGCCGCTTGCTCGATCCCCGTGTCAAAGTTCACCGTCCAGGCGGTGGCGCCCTGGGCGATCAACTCAGCGACGCACCGGTGACCTGCGTTAGGTGTCTTCACCTCGAGCAGCTCATCCAACCACGGATTTACAGGTACGCCTGAGTCCTCAAGGAGTTGCAGAAACGGTTCCGGCAACAACCCCTCGGCTAGACGTTCTCGAGGGGACGAAGACCGGTTCGAGCGAAACGGCGGCGTCTCGCTCGGCGGCACAAATTCATCCATCCCAAGTTGCCGGAGTACAGAGTCGCGGATCTGCCAGAAGACCGGTAAGCCAGATGGAGGTGGGAGAGACAGACCAGCACCAGCGAAGACGAACAAATCGTCGGCCCCAACTTGTTCCATGGTCAGCTCCCAGTGTCTAGAACCACCTCGTCGTCAAATAGCGGCGCTGGTGTACGACTTTCCACACGATCATCACACGATGGCACATAGAAGTCCCTTGGCGATGGGGGGCGAGCTGTGTCGATAAAGTGGCTCTTCACAATTGAGGGTGTAGACGGGGTTCTCGGAGGATCGGCGCGTCGTTGGCTGGATAGAGGTCGAGGCCTTCCGAAGATGGAGGTTCCTACGCCAGCCATCTGAAAGACCTCGACGTGCCCAACGCTACCTTCGACAGCTGTGATCTGACCAAGTTCTGCCGACTGGACGAGCTTGGCCTCGAAGCCACCGGCCAACGTCTGGAGCCAGGTCGGGCGGTGCTGGCCTGCAAGGTGGTCGAGCCCGACGACTGGTGCCACCGCTGCGGATCCCAGGGCACACCATGCGGCACCGTGATCCGCCGGCTGGCCCACGAGCCGCTGGGCTGGCGACCCACCAGCCTGCACATCACGGTTCGGCGCTACCGATGCGCCGACTGCGCGCACGTCTGGCGCCAGGACACCACCGCCGCGGCCGAACCCAAGGCCAAGCTCTCCCGCCAGGCCCTGCGCTGGTCTCTGGAGGCCCTGGTGATCGGCCATCTGACCGTCGCCCGGGTCGCCGAGTCACTGGCAGTGCGGTGGAACACCGCCAACGACGCCGTCCTCGCCGAGGGCAAGCGGATTCTGATCGACGACCCGTCCCGGTTCGACGGCGTCACCACGATCGGCGTGGACGAGCACGTGTGGCGCCACACCCGCCGCGGTGACAAGTACGTCACCGTGATCATCGACCTGACCGGCATCCGCACCCGGACAGGGCCTGCCAGGCTGCTCGACATGGTCGAAGGGCGCTCCAAGCAGGCGTTCAAGCAGTGGCTGTCCGAACGCGACCAGGCATGGCGCGACAGAGTTGAGGTCGTCGCGATGGACGGGTTCACCGGGTTCAAGACCGCCACCGCCGAAGAGCTGCCCGACGCGACCGCCGTCATGGATCCCTTCCACGTGGTCCG
>DGBM01000120.1 GCA_002384765.1 Demequinaceae bacterium UBA4004 | reverse complement strand
CGGCGTCGACCTGGCGCGCGATCCACTCCTCCTCGGCATCCTGCGCGAGCGACTCCTCGACGAGCTCGCGCACAAGGGCCGGCGGGATGACGAGCACGCCGTCGTCGTCGCCGACGATGATGTCGCCCGGCTGCACCGTCGCGCCGCCGCAGGCGATCGTCTCGTCCAAGGACCACGGCACGTCCGGGCGGCGCAGCACCGCGGGGTGGCCGCCCGCGTGGTAGGTCGGCACGCCGATCTCGGTCACCGCGTCGAGGTCGCGCACGCCGCCGTCGGTGACGAGGCCGGCGGACGCATCCGTCGTGCCTCTGCTGACGATCGGCGCGCCGACCGACGTGATGCCCTGGATCACCTCGTTCGCGCTCACCGCGTAGCCGCGGGTGCGCACCGACTCGCTCTCCGGGTGCATCGGCTCGTCGTGGCCGAGCGCCCGCCCGGTCGCCTCGTCGAGCATCGACTGCAGCGCGACGCCGGGCGCGCCGAGGGCGATGGGGTGGCGGTGGCCGGGGTGCTGGGCGACGGATGCGTTGACGCCCCTGGGCACGGCTGTCACGAGGGTGACGGCGTCGTCGCCGTCGCGCACGGCGAGGAACGCCGTCATGCCGAGCTCGGCGGCGAGCTGCTGCGAATCGTGCTCGACGTCGCGAGCGAGGATGACGAGCTGCGGGCCGAGCGAGAGCATGCCGCCAGAGTCGCGCACGACGAGCCGGTAGGCGACCGAGCGGTGCACGCCGAGGAGGTCGGCGAGAGACTGGATCGACTGGCGTCCATGATCGGCGAGGAGGGAGAGCGCCGTGAGCCCGCGGGAGAGCGTCTGGGAGCGGTCGTCTCGGAACGTGGCGTGCCTGTGGTCAGCATCGTCGCTCGCTCTCGCCCAGCGCATCCGGCCGGATCGCTGTTGCAAGCATAGAACGACGCGTTCAGATAGCGGCACGCCGGCGCAGGTGCGGCGAGTGGGCGATCGGCTGCTGCGAAGGAGCCGCGACTACGGGTCAGGCGGTCGCAAGGAGCTCGGGGAGGATCGCCCTGATGCGTCTTCGAGGCGGCTCGCTCCGCGGTCAGGTGCCGACGACGGGGATGGCGTCGCCGGGCTCGAGCCGGTGGTGCACGCCGCCGTCCTCCTTCACCGCGCCCTCGATGCGCGCGTGCGCCAGGTCGAGGCCCATCTTCGAAAGCGGCGCATCGTGCACGGCGATCGTCGCGCGCGGCGCGACCGCCATCACGAAGTCCATGACCTCGCCGATCTTCAGCCACGGCGCACCGGCGGGCGTCGCGAGCAGCTCGACCGGCACGTCGGGAGTGGCGTAGGAGTCGCCGGGGTAGTAGAAGCGCTCGTTCACGAGCACGCCCAGGTTGTCGACGATCGGGAGCGCCCGATGGATCTCGGCGTGCTTGCCCCCGAAGAAGCGCAGCCGGAACGGCCCCGCGGTCACTCGCTCGCCGGCGTGCACGACGGTGATCTCGAAGCCTTCGGCCGCCGCCGCGACGCCCTCGGGCGCGTAGATGGGCGTGTTCGGGCGGGCGCTCAGCAGCTGCCGCAGCCGCTCCGCGTCCCAGTGGTCGGCGTGCTCGTGCGTGATGACGATCGCCACCACGCCCGGCGCCGAGAACGGTCCCGTCTGGTTGCCCGGGTCAATGACGAGCTGCTGGCCCTCCTCGTCGAGGATCATGCACGCGTGCTCTCGCTTGGTCACTTGCATGCCCTCCACGATAGGCGGTGCTGGCAGCTGTGGGCAGAACCGGACCGTGATGGGGCGCAGAGCGCGCGCTCTCCTAGGACCTAGGCTCGCTCCGTGCGCATCGTCGTCGCCTCGAGCCCCGCCGCCCGCTTCGGCCGCGCTGGGGCCGTCGGGGCGCTCGTGGCGGCGCGCATCGCCGAACTGGGGCACGAGGTGCAGCACGCGGTCGCTGTCGATTACCGGGACCAGCTCGAGCAGACGCGCTTCGCGATGACGACGGCGGATGTGCTGGTCGTCGTGGGCGGGGACGGCGTGGCGCACCTCGCGGCCAACATCGTCGGGGCACGTCGAAGCGCCTGGTAGTCGTCCCCGCCGGCAGCGGCAACGGCTTCGCGGCTGCGCTCGGGATCCGCAGTGCCGCGGCGGTGATCGACTCGCTCGAGGCGATCCTGGCCTCCGAGCCCGACCGGGTCGACCTCTTCCGCGTCGAGCACCCGGACGGCGTCGCGCTCGGCTGCGCTACCAGGCGGCGATCGTCGCCACGCTCCTGCGGCCGCGCCATCGCACGTTCCGGATGCGGCTCGACGGGGGAGCGCAGCGCACCTGGCGTACGCTCATCGCCGCGATCGCCAACAACCGCACGTTCGGCGGCGGCATCCCCATCGCGCCGCGGGCCGACATGCGCGACGGCAGGCTGACAGCGGTCCTCGCCGACGTGGTCTCGTACCCGCGGTTCCTCGCCACGCTCGCGAAGGTGCTGCGCGGCGCCCACGAGTCCGACCGTCGGCTGCACGTCGAGGAGTGCGAGTGGGTCGAGATCGAGAGCGATGAGACCGTCATCGTGTGCGCGGACGGCGAGATCGTGGGCCGGCTCCAGGTGCGCTGCAGGTGCTGTGAGAGCGCTGAGCGCCTCGGCGGGCCTCGCGTTTTGCGCACCCCTGCATGGTGTGGCACACTATCCAGGTTGCTTTCACAAGCGAGAGCAGCCCGGCCCCATCGTATAGCGGCCTAGTACGCCGCCCTCTCACGGCGGTAACGCGGGTTCGAATCCCGCTGGGGTCACATGGAAAGCGCCCTCGGCCACCGACCGGGGGCGCTTCGTCTTTCGCGGGCGGGGCGCTCAGCACGAGGACGGGCCCGGTCGTCCGACCGGGCCCGTCTGAGAGCGACGCCTACGCGGCAGCAGGCAGCAGCGCGCCGCGGAAGTACTCCGCGAGCTCGTCCTTCGTGGTCAGCGGCAGCACCGCCGCCACGTATTCAGGGCCACCGAGTAGCGCGATTCGGGGCCGCCCGGTAGTCCCGGTGAGCGCCAGCCACGGGCGGCGGCGCTCACCGGCTGCGGTCAATGGTCCATGGCGGCGTGTTCGCGCATGTTGGTGCTGCGACGACCCGCACGCCAGGCAAGTCCAGGACCCGGTTGAGCAGGTCGTAGCACGCACTGGCGGCCTGTGCAGGACGTCGAGCGTCAGAGCCCCGACCATACGAGTCGCCCGTGCGCCCACCCCAACTGCCCCCCAAGAACGGGTCCCCATACCACGCTGCCACGCACCCACATCTACGTCGGGAGAACCTCGTTCTGCGGCGAACTTCTACCTGAGGCACGACCCCGGCTAAGCGGTGGCTACGCGGGGCTCCACCTGAGTCTCGTCGGACCTTGACCCCACATCGAGCGAGGTGCTAAGAAGGAGCCAGTAGCGCCGTGGTCATACATTTGGCCTTCGTCTGCGGTGACGAGGGCCGGGACTACCGGGCCAGCGTATGCGCTGCTAGTCCCGAATCCGCCGCCTCGCGGGCCCGATGAGGTCTGCGGCAATAGAAGGAACTGAGTGCGACGATGCCCAAGCAGTCACCCATCCCCAACGATTTCGACCGGCCATTCTACGAGGCGGCTAGCCAGGACCGACTCGTCATCCAGTACTGCGACGCATGTCAAAGATGGCAGTTCCCTCCAGAGGCGCAGTGTGCAAAGTGTGAGAGCGGTGCCTCATTGCGTTGGCGCGAAATAGGCGGCAGGGGAACGATCTACAGTTACGGGGTCGTGTACGATAGCCCCATAGCCTCGCTTCAGCCCGACCAGCCGTACAACGTAGCCGTGATCAGCCTCGACGAGGCCCCCGAGATTACTATGCTGTCGCATCTTCCGGGAACCCCGCCCGGCGACGTTCCTATTGGGCATGCGGTTCGAGCGATTTTCCAGGAGACGCCCGCCACGGGACAGAAGGTGCCTGAATGGAAACTCACGAAATAGCGCCCTTTCCCGTCCGCCGACATTAGCGTCAACTCAAGTTCAGAAAGGCACGTCAATGGTGACAAGTTTGTCCGCAACACCCATGTTTCGCACCGAGGAGGGGCTGGGACGATGGCCCTATCGCGGAAAGGTGGCTGCGGTTGGCATCGGCCACTCGCCGACACTTCGCCGATGGGACGGGGACCCTCAGACGAGCATCGGTGCGTGGGCGATCCTCGCCATCCGCAAGGCGATCGAAGATGCGGGCGTGAACCCTGCGGACGTCGACATGATCGCGCTCGATCGTGACACCTCGACGGGGTCACCCTGGCCGCAGGGAGAGCCTGTTCCGGAAAACTTCCTTGCCGCCTTCAATCAGACCGATGATCTTCACGACGGGTTGTCGAAGCTCAGCCCGGAATGGCTGCTCAAAAACATGCCTGAGCTGACGAACGTGAAATTCGTCATGGAGGCACCCTTAGACATGGCTATGGTGCTGGCTGGTGCAATCGAAGCAGTGGGTCGGGGCATAGCAACAACGTGCGTCGCGGTTAAGGGTTGGCACAATTTCCCGGGACGCTATTATCAAGGTGGCGCAAACGCGACCGATACGATCGATAATCCTGGCAAATACGGGCTCGCCTGGGCTGGTCCCGCATCGTACGGTACCGCGATGCAGTTCGAACGCTACATGCACAAGTACGGTAAGTCGCATGACATGATGGCCCCGTTTGTTGTCAATTCTCGGAATAATGGATTGAAGTTTCCTGAAGGGTATTGGGCGCAACATAGGCCGTTGCCAATCACCGTGGACGACTATTTGAATTCACGGTGGATTTGTGAGCCTGCGAATCTTCTCGACAACGACATGCCGATACACACCGCTGGGGCGTACCTAATCACGACAGCGGAACGCGCTAAGGACCTGAAACAGCCACCCGTGTACGTGTTGGGTCATGCGGGTGCCGGCGAGGTCCATGGCGACGTCTATACTGGAGTGCGCCCCCGCGGGATCGTCGAGACACTCGAGGAGGCGGAGCGCAATGCAGCCGCCACGGGTCGCAAACTTTACGAGGCGGCGGGGGTATCGGCGAAGGATATACAGTTCGAGAATGCTTACGACGGCTTCAGCCTGTTCCACGTTTTTCATCTCGAAGGATTCGAGTTTGCGGGCGTGAAGCAAGGCGAGGCCCTAGACTTCTTCCAGACTGACATCTCAATTAGCGGACCCAATCCTGTGTCTCCGAGCGGCGGTAACATTGGGGGCGGTCGCACAAGGTTCTGGATGCACACTGACTCGATTCAGCAGATCCAACGCCGCGCTGGCGATCGTCAAATGTCTATCGAGGCTGACATCGGGATTTCGGGCGGCTTTATGCCGATTTGGAGTAACTTTTTTGTGTGGAGTTCATCTCCCAATCCGTAAGCTGACGTCGGCTTACTCATCCTTCGTCTTGAATCTGAACTGAGGTGTTTGAATAGTGTCACTAAGCCGTCCCCCCTTTTTGGTGAGCTTCGATATCGACGGCACCTTAGAGACAGGAGATCCGCCTGGGCCATTCGCGGTAGAGATCGCGAGACACGCGAAGTCTCTTGGTTACGTGGTGGGAAGTTCTTCGGATCGCACGCTTCTGGAACAGGAGACCATGTGGCGGACCGCTGGAGTCGACTTTGACTTTATATGTCGAAAACATGAAATGTTGACCCTGGTCTCCCGGTTCGAATGTGAACGTTATGTGCATATTGGCGACACAGACCATGATAAAGAGTGTGCAACCGGAGCGGGGTTCGAGTTTGAGTTCACTGATTCGAGTTTCGCACGCAATCCGATGACGCCGTGGCTGATATGAGCGCGCAACGTCAAACGATGCCGGCTAGCTAGCAGCAGTTTGCGCTTTGGATTGATGGTCCGGTGCCCAGGGCCGGGCCTCTTCGTCAAGCGACCCGCGGCGCGTCTCAATAAATTGACCAGTTCGCGGGTTTAAGTTCCCTCATCGGTGCCGGCACTCCGGGTTTCTCGTGCTGGTCGCAGTCCTTCCTGTCGTGCTTTCCGGATCGTGGGACCGCTTCCTGTGTGCTCGTTATCAAGGGGGACGTAGCCGATGCCTTCGTTCAGGCGAATGGTGTTGTAGTGCTCATGGAGATGGTCGAGCTCGGTGCGCAGGACGGTGGGACAGGTGATCGCCCCCAGGTGCGGGTTCTCGGCTTTCAGGTGCGCGAAGAACGACTCGATCTAGGCTTGGTCGTTCGTGGTCAGGCACGGCGTGTCGAAGGTAGCGTTGGGC
>DGBM01000302.1:14370-15299 GCA_002384765.1 Demequinaceae bacterium UBA4004 | reverse complement strand
GGTCTCGCCGGCGCGAAGACGGCGGAGGGGCTGCGCGAGAACGGGTACGCCGGCCAGATCACCCTGGTGGCGGACGAGAACCAACTGCCCTACGAGCGACCCCCGCTGTCCAAGAGCTACCTGATCTCCCAGGAGGGGCTCGACGACGCTGTCGTACACCCCCGGTCGTGGTACGACGAGCAGGCGGTCGCGCTGCGCCTGGGTACGAAGGCCACCGCACTGGACGCCGGTGCGCACACGGTGGCACTGGACAGCGGCGAGACGCTGTCCTACGACCAGCTGGTCCTGGCCACCGGGGCATCGCCGCGTCCGCTGCCGGTGCCGGGCGGTGATCTGCCCGGCGTCCTGACGCTCCGCACCATCGCCGACTCGGACACCCTCCGGGACGGCCTGTCGGAGGGGGCGAGGGCAGTCATCATCGGCGGCGGCTGGATCGGGCTCGAGGTGGCCGCCGCCGCTCGTCAGCGTGGCGCGGACGTGGTCGTGCTCGAGAGCCTGGAGGTGCCGCTGGTCCGGGTACTCGGTCGCGAGCTGGGCGGATACTTCGCGCAGCTGCACCGAGACCACGGGGTAGACCTGCGTACCGGCACCAAGGTGGCGGCGGTCATGGAGTCGGACGGCCGTGCGGCCGGGGTCCGCCTCGATGACGGGACCGAGATCCTCGGCGACCTGGTTCTCGCGGCGGTCGGCGCGGCACCCAACACCCGCCTCGCCGAGGCGGCGGGGCTGGAGGTGGACAACGGCGTCGTCTGCGACTCGACAGGCCGCACCAGCAATCCGGATATCTTCGCGGTCGGCGACGTCAGCCGCTGGGCGCACCCCTTCCTCGGGCATCCGGTTCGGGTCGAGCACTGGGCGAATGCACTGAACCAGCCGGCGCGCGTCGTCGCCGGGCTGATGAACCGTGAGCTCGCTGCCGCCGAGCTGCC
>DGBM01000302.1:0-14283 GCA_002384765.1 Demequinaceae bacterium UBA4004 | reverse complement strand
CTGAATTCCACCGGCGATTCGGCCGCACACGATGCGAATCCGGGTCCGCAGGCCGTACGATTCGTCCACCGTCCGGGTCGGCGGCCACAGCCTGCCGGCCCGGACGGCCTGTACGATGTACGACGCTCGGAGCAATCCGCGCAAGCCGACTTGGCGCAATTGGCAGCGCATCTGTCTTGTAAACAGAGGGTTAGGGGTTCGAGTCCCCTAGTCGGCTCCACACATCACATATATATGTGAAAAGTAGCGAACCGGCGAACCGTTACGAATCAGTCAGGTCGCCCAGAAACTCGCCCACTTTCCCTAACCGCGGCCGAATCCTTCGAGCACGTCACGCACGTCAGGGCCACGCCGAACCCGCTCGATGTAGTGCTTTTCGGTCACCCCCGTGCCGGCGTGGCCGAGCTGGTCGGCTGCCGTCCGCGCATCCGTCGACCGCCCCACCAGCGTCGCGACTGTCGAGCGGAGCGACCGCAGCTCGACCCAGTCGTACCCGTGGACCTTCGCCCGGAAGTCACGCCATGCGCGTCGCGTCGCGTGCGGGTCCCTGATGGTGCCCGTCGTGCTCGCGAACACGAGCCCGAGCGGGTTCGGCCGCGGGTCGTCCGCGATGCGCGCCAGCAGCGTCGCTACGACGAACGGCGGCAGCACGAGTACGCGCATGCCGGCCTCGGTCTTGGTGTGCTCCTGCAGGGTCAAGCGGCCGGCAACGCGCACGACGGTCCCAGTGACCCGCAGAGTCGGCACCTCGGCCGCCAGGTCGACATCGGACCAGCGGACGGCGAGGGCTTCACCGGGTCGGCATCCCGTGCCGAGCAGGAACTCGAACAGGTCGGGTAGGTCAGCGCGGCGCGCGGCTTCGTCGGCGGCGAGCCTCGCTCGGAGCAGCTGCACGTCGGCGTCTGCCAGGGCGCGCACCGGCCGGCTCTTGGGTGTGACGGCGCGCGTGCCCGCTACCGGGTTCGCCAGACTCGCGCCGTGGCGCACAGCGAGGGAGAACATGCCGTTGAGCACGACGCGGCACAGCCGCGCGGTCGCGTCTCCAGAGCGCTCCCGGACGCGCTGCACGAACCGGTTGAGCACGGGCGTGGTCGCTTCCCGAATGAGCAGGTCCCCGACCCCCGGCGTGACGTGCACACGCGCGTGGCGTTCGTACTGCGCGACCGTGCTCGGCGTGCGGCCGTCGGCGCGGATCTCGGCGAGCCACGCCTCAGCGAGAGCAGCGAGCCGCATGCCGGAACTGATCTCTTCCCGCGAGGGCGCGCTCAGATCGTGGAGCTTGCGTCTGATCTTCGTCTCGGCCGCAGTCTTGGTCGCCGCCCGGGCAGTGACCACGCGGGTGCCGCCGTCGTAGTCGCGGAAGCGGGTCTTGGCCCGCCACTCGATCACGCGTCCTGTGCGCTCGTCTGGGCCGTCGCCTGGCGCCTTGTCTCGGCGTTGGTGGTAGCTGATGCTGCCGTGCGTCCCGATCGGCGTTCGTGGCCTAGGCATAATTCTCGTCCTGGTCGGCGGCCGGCGGTTCGATGAGGTCCCGCTCGTCCGCTATCGCGCCCATCTCGCTCAAGTCGTCTCGGTGCCTTTCGGCGGCCTGTACCGCGGCCCATAGCGCCCGCAGATACTCTCCCGCGATCGACTCAAGCTCAGTGGAACCTTGGACTCGGTCCTCGACGGATGCCGCGGCAGTGTCCTTGCCCTCCGCGGCCAAGCGTTCTTGATACTGCCTCTTCGCGTGCTCCACGCTGAGCAGTGAATCGCTTAGGTCGTCGTAGATCGTCACAACCATTTGATTTAGGCGGACGATCTCTCGCGCTAGGTCGATGTGGGATCTGGTCAGCTCTCGTCCCCAGGCCTCGGCGTCGTCTGGCGGCTGCAGCAGGTGGTTGGGCGGCAAACCTAACGCCCGGGCTATCGCTACTAGATCTTCGACGTCTACCCGTCGCGCGCCAACCTCTATGCGACTGATCTGGTTGAAAGTGAGCGGATGTCCGGATGCGCCGAGGGCGGCCGCTAGTTCAGCCTGGCTCATGCCCCGCCGCTCTCGCTGGTGGCGAATGTTCAAACGCACGGCTTCACCAGTAGACCCGAGATCCAATTTCACCATATTAGTTATTCTTACACAGATCTCGACCAATATCGACAGGGCATGTTATTCTCGTTTTCAGTTAGATCAAGGCTGTCTAACTGACCGAATTAGATAGGAGCCGGGATGACGCTCGGAGATGAGACCTACGACGTTCGCGGCCTCGCGAGTCGGTTGATGGTCAAGCCGCACACCATTTACACATGGTTGTCAAAGGAGAAGAGCGACCCAACCGTGTCCAAACTTCCGCCGCATTACCGCGTAGGTAACCGGGCCCGTTGGACACGCGAAAGCGTGGACGCCTGGATCGAAGCGCAGCAGCAGAAGAGCGCATGACCCAGCTCGCATCCACACTGCACGAGCACCACAGCACCGCAGAAACAACAAAGTGCCCGCAGCTGCTGTAACAGCCACGGGCACCCATCACCCCCGAAGGAGCACGAATCTCATGGCTACTCTACCCCTGACCCAACCCCGCAACATGACCCTTTTCGCAGGCGGCGACTCGTATGAGCGCATCGCGAGCATGCAGCCCGTCGCCGCGCCGGCTATAGACGTCGGAGTGCTGCACCCCTCACCGGCCGACCGCGCCGCCGGTTACCGCCCGACTGTCGAACTCAGCATCGACGATGACGGACTGGACCTCACCGTGAATGAGGCACAGCAGCTCGCAGAGGCTCTCCTGGCCGCCGTGGCTGCCAGCGGAGCAGGTGGCGCGTGATGAGCCGACACAGGGCCGGATGGCGACCACCGCGACCGCACGCGTTCATCCCGTCGTCGTCACCGGAGTATTGCGACGCGTGTTCCCGGCCGCGCGAGAATCGGGCGCAGCATCCCGAGCGGCTGCCGACCAACGACTACGCCGCGCTCGAAGCGCGACGCTATGGGACATAGCAACGTCGCCCGCGTCATCGCAGACTGGCCCGACCTCCACCCCACACCGCGGCTTCTGCTGACGTTCATGGCGCACACGAGCCTGGATCCCGAACGACCGCGCGACGACGGCCGACCGCCTAATCGGGTCTACGTCGGCGCGCTGGAAATGGCGACGTGGCTCGGATACGAGCGCAACAAGAACTGGAAGGGCGAGATTCTGAAAGTGCTTCGCGCGCTTATCGACGCCGGCGCCGTCAAGCGGGTCTCGGCCGGCTATCGAGGGTCGCGGGCTGAGTACGAGCTCACGCTCGATCGGTTCGTGGCCGTTGATGCCAAGACCTTTCCCTAGGCCTCGTGACGACCGGAAAGGGTGTCGGCAAGTGATCCCCTTTCCGGGACCAGAGCGCCGGGCGAATGGGTGTCGCCTAGCGACCCGAAAGGGTGTCATTCACTGACTCGAAAGGGTGTCATTCCCTGCCCCGTAAGGGTTGCAGCCACTGCCACCCCTATGAGGACTCCATGAGAACCCCATCAGAACGCTATGAACCTACTTACCTTCTAGACGTACCTCACGTAACAGAACGCGCGCGAGGGAAAGACGGGAATCGATCATGACGACAACCATCCGAGCCACCACACCACCCCACCGCTGCAACGCCTGCCAGAACCGCTGGGGAGGCATCGCAACATACCACTGCCGCGCATGCCACCAAACATTCACCAGCATCACCAGCTTCGACAAGCACCAGCGAGCAGGCCGCTGCGAACACCCCGCCGCTGCCGGGCTCACCGCCAGCACACGCGCGGGCTACACCGCATGGGGCCGCCAAGCCGACAACGCTAACGCCGACTGGTGGGCCGCCTAACCGCTCGGCGCTTCCCACTCGACCCCGGGTTGACCGAGCAAGAGCCCGCCACGCACACGCCAACACGACACGGCAGAAAACCGACGGCCCGACAGGGGCCACACCACCCGATCCAACGCGTTCAGACCGTGTCTCGCACGCGCACGAAAGGAACGTTCATGGCCAGGCCCGATATGCCCGCCATCGAGGCGTGGACGCCGCTACCGCACGACCCGCCGTGTGACCGCGAACTGGTGTGCGTGGACGACGACCACGTGCCAGACCTCGCGCGTCTGCCGAACGAGGATGGCGGCGTGATCAGCGTCGGTTACTACCTGCCGGGCGGTTGCCAGTTCAGCCAACCGACGTTTGGGATCAGCGTCGAGTGGGACGACGGCGGCTGTACGCCGGTGACGTTCACGATCGGCGACACGATCACGCTCGTCACTGCCGCGAACCAGTTCCTTGAGGAATGCAGACGGAAGTACGAGTTGACCGGCGTCGTCGATACTCGCCCACCCGTACCGCCGGCACCCGCTCTGCAGCCTCGCCGCCCATGGTGGAGACGGCAGATCGCCCGCGCCGCGCAACGGTTCATCTGACACGCCCAGTCATAGCGTTCACACCGTGCCGGCAAGGATTCCCGCAGACGTGGAGAAGCGCGTCGTAGAGCTGCTCTACGACGCGCTTCCCTACCGACAGATCGCGAACCAGACCGGCGTGAGCGTCGGTACCGTCCGCGCCGTCGCCGCGCGGAACAACGTCGACACCAGCGACCGCGTCGCGCACGTCGAACAAGCCGCGACGATGAACAAGGCCCGCGGCGCCGAACGCCGCAATGCTCTGATCGAGCGTCTCTACGCGCAAGCGGACCGGCTCATGGACCAGATGGACCAGCCCACGCTCGTGTACTCATTCGGTGGCAAGGAGAACACCTACAACGAGCACACGATCACCGAGCCGACGTTCGCGGATAAGCGGAACATCATGCAATCGGTGGGTATCGCGTTGCAGCGCGCCAACGACCTCGAACTGAGGAACAGCGAAGGCGACAGCATCGAGAACGCTCGTGGGCTGATTCATCGCCTTGTCGTCGGTATCGAGGCGAGCGTCCAAGCGGCCCCGGACTACGACCCGGACCAGCCGTCCGCTGGTGAAGGCGTGTGCTGACTCGTGCCGGTGTCTCGCTGTCAGGCACGCGCGGACGATGACCGGCATGAGCCGACCAGCCACCCACCTCGACGCCGAACGCGCCGCCCGGGGCATGAACGTCCTCCGCAGCGCCAGCGGGCACCAGAACGACGCGCTCGAAGCGCCGCCGGACTGGACCGGCCGCGCGGCGTGCGTCGGGCACGACGTCGACTACTGGGACCCCGCCAGCCCGACCGAGCTCGCAGCCGCACGCGCCATCTGCCACGGCTGCCCGGTACGCGAACAGTGCCTCACCGCGAACATCACCGAGCCCTACACCGTGGTCGGTGGCCTGAGCACGCCGGAACGGGCGAGCCTGCTGGGAGTGACCCGCGCGGCCGCGCGCCGCTCCCCCCACGCCACCCGCAGCCGGTATATCGGAAGCAGCGCCTACCCCGGTTGCCGCTGCGACGCCTGCAAGGCAGCACACCGAAGCTATGAACAGGACGCCCGACGACGCCGCGGCGCCGACGCCCACAACGCGCAGAGCGTGCGTGACCGCCCCCTCATCCAGCTGCGCGCGTGGGATGACCACCCGCCCCAGTACGCGCGGATCGAATTCACGCGCCCCGACCCGTGGCTGGTCGCTCGGCTCATCCCCAAGCCCCAGCTCGGAGAACCGGCCCTAGAAGCGTGGCAGCACTCCGGCGTGGTCATCGAGCATGTGGACGCTGACCGAGCCGACAACGCGGCCCTCGACCTCGCGGCCAGGCTCGAACGCGAAGGCGTACATGGCTGGCGGCTCTTTGACACTCGCGACCGGCTGATCCACGACGCGGGACCGCACGCCGCAACGACGCCCTACGTTCCCGGTGACACGTCAGCAGGCTGGTGGACACGCGCCGGCCTCCCGTGGCCTGGGCAGGCCTGGACGTTCGCGCACGCTGAAATCCTGCTGCGCACGCTTCGCGGCACACGTCAGTGCCGTACCGCCCCTAGCACGCACGGGGGAACCCGTGATCGAGCCAGCTCACGGGAAACGGCAGCCCACAGCAGCAGCGCGGCCTAGTCCCGTGTCAATCGAGCACCGACCCTGGCTGCCCGCTCACGAACACGCGGTGAAGGTATACCGAGGTCCGCAGTACTGGGTCATCAACGAGATGCTCCGAGGGCAGCTCATCCTCGAGGACCCCGACCGCGCCCGCGGCATCGTAGACGAGCTCGACACGGCACTACGCGACAGCGAAACCACCGCACCGGCCGTCGTGTGGCGGTACGTCAACCAAACGCCCCGCCTCCCCACCGCTCTCAGCACGCCTGGTGAGAGCTGGCACGAACCCGGCTACCTCTCGACCGTGGCCGACCCGCTCCCCCTTGCCGGGTTCCTGGGATCGAAGCAACGCCCCTACCCGGAGGGAACCCGATGGATTCTCTTTCGGATCGCGATCCCCCGCTCCACCAACGCGCTGATATTCGACAGCCCCACCAAACTCCTGGCCGAAGTGCTGTTGCCCCGCGATCAGCATCTACAGGCGGAGGACGCGGACAGCACTGGCCCGTTGCTGCCGAGTGACGTTATGGCCCGGGCACGGTCCTACGCAATGGAGCGACCGATGCTAGCCCGAGTACGCGCCCTTATCGGCGACGTCACGATGCGCCGCGTGCGGCTCGCTCGATGCCCCACAACCAGCCGGACCGGTTCGTGCTGTCAGACACCAATGGACGATTTGATGACCCGTCGACCAGGAGGCACCCATGACTAGCACGACCGCACGGCACATCGGCCTTCCCGACCACGTCAGCGAGTAACGTATGCCGGACATGGATGAGGCCCGCGCCATCCACGCCGCCCTCCAACAGTTACAGCAACACATCGACCGCGTCGTCATCTCCGCATCCGACGCCCTCTGGTCAGCGCAGTACCTCATGCTCTACGCCCTAGTCGACGCAATCGCACCCCGCCTATCCGACACGGCAGGCCCGGCCGGCAACTGGGAAACATCAGCGCGACAGCGTCTCGAGGCGGCCTGGCTCCGTATCGCGCCCGCCGCTCTCTGCCGCCGTCGACCGCGCCATCATCAGCGCCGGCCGCGACCTGTACGAGGCAGCCGTGGCCGCATACCGACACGGCTACGTGCCCGCGCACGAGTACGTGACGCAGGCCCGCGGCGTCTGGCGCACAGGGATGAGAGGCCTGTACGTCGCCGCGCAGCACTCGATAACCAAGACCCTCGCCGACCACGCGGACGGCATCAACGACCTACCCACGGCCACACGAGCCGCCGCACTGGACCTCATCGCGCAAGGCGTCCACACCGACGCGTTACGTGACTCCGCCGGCCGCCGCTGGCAACCCGCCACCTACTCAGAAATGCTGCTGCGCACCCACGCCCAGCAGGCACACCAAGCCGTCAGCATCAACGCCGCAAACGACACCGGCACGCCCTACGTCGTCATCAGCAACGCGCACCGCGAATGCGCACGGTGCAGACCGTGGGAAACCCGCGTGCTCCGCATCGACGGCGTCACGGACGACGTCGCAACAGCAACCCTCGACCTGGCACGCAGCGAGGGCCTGTTTCACCCGAACTGCCGGCATCAGGCGTACCCGTGGTGGCGCGAGGGGGACCAGCTGCCGAACCCGAAGAGCACCCCCGACCCCCAGGGCTACTCAGCATCCCAAAAACAACGCCGTCTCGAACGCGAGATACGACAAGCGCGCCTCCTGCACGAGACGAACCGCGCCACCATCGGCCCGCGTGCAGCGACGACACAAGCTACCTACGCGAAGCTGAAAGCGAAACGCGCGGAGCTCGCCGCGCACGTTCTCGAGTGGGAACCCCGCGGCACGCTGAAGCGGAATCGGTGGCGTGAGGTACCGCGGCTCGGTGACATCGTGCTGCGCGCTGCTTAGTCACAACACGTCGCGGCTTCGTGGTTCCTGCTCAACTGTGTGAGGCGTTAGGCGATCAGCGTCTCGACGCCGGTAAACGTGTAGATCGGTAGGTTCCCCTTGTCCGGAGTGAGTTCGAACGTGAGCGACGCCAGCCCCTCGCCGGGGAGGGTCCAGAGCTCGGTATAGGGGACCGATGACCCAGGCACGATCTGCTTCGGGAGCCCATCTATCCCCTCAACATCATCACCCCAGCTCTGAGCCTCGTACAGATTCTCCCCGTAGTAGAGGCCATCCCTCGGACCGTTCGGCCCCATGTACGGGTTGTCGAACACGAACACGCCGTCGCCACCATTCGTGATCTCGACTGTGATAGTCACTGCCGTGTCGTGGCCCTTTTCGGCGTACTGCTCGTGGTCCACCTTCTCGGTCGTCACTGAGGTGATCTTCGCGGTCAGTCCGTTATCCCACTCTGCGACATCATCGGCCTCGATCGTCGGCGCCGCGTTCGCTGATGCTTCCGCGTCGAGGGCCTCCTGGCCGCCCTCGATCTCCGTCTCGACCGCCGGCGGTTCCGACGCTGCTGACTCCCCGCTTGCCCCACCGCATCCGGCCAGCAACAGCGCCAGCCCCAACGCCCATGCCCTCACATCGACTCCCCTCGTGCCCCGTTAACCGTTCGCGGTCGGGGCTAGTTCGCATTACTCAACCCACCCCTTGACCATGCTCTGCAACGCCACCATCATCACGATCACGATCAGAACGAGCACGATCATTGTGATGATCCAGGCCTGAAGCCAGGGGTTACCGTCCCGCCCGATGCGTTGCGCCTGGTAGAAGCCGATGATCGCGAGGACGAGCCCAGGGAGACTGAAGAACATGGTCGCGATGACGACCAGCGCAATCGGCAGCGGCTCCAGGCCTCGGTCATGGGGGCTACGTCGATATGGCTCGGTCATTGTTCTCCCCCGGATAAGCACATAACGTCGATCTAACACTTAGGTGCCGTCACCGTCCACTGTTGTTCGGCTGACGCCCGAGCTCACCGCGCCGGTCCACGTGCGGCGGCCGCGACCAGACCGTGCCGCACCGCTGGCACTCCCACGTGCGATGACCGGCCGTGCGGGCGCAGTCGCACGGCAGCCACCCGACGATCTGGTCCCGGGCGGTCCAGTCGTTGCCGCAGCTGCAGGTCGGCGGCTGGGACTCGATGATCACGGCGGAGATCATGCCGGCCAGGGGTGACAAAATATCCGATGATCGCGGCGTGGTGATAGGCGCGGACGCGCGCTCGATGTCAGATCCGACGGAGGTGCTCGTCGTGGCGTGGGGGCTGGTTGACGCCAGGCAGAAGTCTCGGTCGCGCGTACCCAAGGCGAACAAGAGCGTCTATGGCGGTCTCGGGATCGTCGCGGACTACCGTCGCGAGTTGCCGCCGACGCCATGTAGCCCTTTGGTCGGCGAGTACTTCGAGGGCCGCTTTCCGACCGCACGCGACGTCTAGCTTGAATTCCACCAAGAGCATCTCGAGCACGTCTTCAAGGCACGGCCTATATCGCGTTCCTCCGACCGGGAAGTGCAGATGCGTCACATCCGGAGGCGCATCAGCATCGCGCGGCTTCTTCCGCCAGGCCCGGCTCATGACATCTTGCAGGTCAGGGTGCACGCCGTGGAACTGCACATGCGCGGCCGGATGAGGGCTGCCATCCTCGTACCCTTCTTCGTACTCGTATCGAAACACGGGCCGGTTAACGCCCACCGGGACGACCCGTATCTGCGATTGCGCAACGCGCAAGAAATCGCTCCGATGGTCGAGGCTGAGGAGGTACCGCGCCGAAACCTGAAGAACCGGTTCTCCACCTCTGCGCATTGTGATCCGAAGGTTGTCGATCGACACGCGATCTTCGAGGCTGGCGCTCTCGAACGTGTCCGTTTCCTCGCCGAAGATCAACGTGATCGTTCGATTCAAGTCTTCAGCGAACGCGTTTGCTTGTGAAGCAAGGTCCCGGCTCGCCGAACTTGCCGGATACGGCGGTGGCGTCATGGCTTAAGCAGCCACTCCAGGCTTTCTACGCGCATCAGGTCGGCCTGCTCATCGGGGGTGAGTTCGTATCTAGCGTCGGCTTCACGGAGTTCGTCGGCGTTGCGCCCCAGCCTTCGAAGAAGTTTGTCCAGAATATGTTGAACCTCAGATCGATCGCGAAACGCTACGGTCGCAGTCGACATCCCGGCCTCCTTCATGTTGGTTCCTACCATACGGTCTGCGTATTTCACTGGGACAGTATCAACGCGCCTGCAGACAGAAAAAGGGGCTGCGTTGTGGGCGGCGATGTGATCCCGCCTTCCGTACCCGAACTGCATCTTCACACGGTCGCCCGGTGACCGGTCGCCATAGTCATGACGACGACCATCACCCAGCCGGGTACGTTCCTTCGTTCACCGTCGCCCCGACCTGAGAAAGCAGATCATGAAGTCTGCTCATAGTGCGCTCCATACATGCGCCGTCGGCCTAGCGCTGTGCACGCCGATCATGAACAGGTCTGTGCTGGCACGCGCCCCTGGACGATGACACCACATCGACCAGGAGGAACACATGAGCGCAAGCATGTTCGAAAAGCCCGCAATGCCCGCCGACGCACCCTACGAAGTTCACGCCCCCTTCGACGCGCACCACATCCGCCACATCGGCAACGCGCTCGAGCAGCGTCTCGCCGATACCCCCAGCGACTACCGAACCCGCGTCCTGAACGCGCTCCAGGATGTCGCTGGAAGCCTCAACGTTCCCGTCGAAGGACTCACGCGAGCCCACGCTAAGATCCGTGAAGGCGCGAACTATCTACTCCCCGAAGTACGGCAGGACGCGGCCACTGAGATCTTCACCGAAGCTCTCGCGAACGCCGAAGCCAAGGCAGCAACCGCGGCCGGCAACGTCGCCGAGCTCCGCACACGCGTCAACCGAGACACTGTACCCACGCGCCCCGAGACCGTCAGCGACGCCGACGAAGCGGCGCGCAAGACCGACCTGCAAATGCGCCTGGCGCCGCGCACTGCCGCCGGCTTCGGCGGCGACGACGGTGACGAGCTCGTCGACCGAACAATCCGCATCCTCACCGAAGCGAAGCGCAGCGGTGACGACGCCACGGTATGGCTACTCGCCAGCAGCGAGTGGGGCCGCTGGTACCTCGAGTCGCGCGGCCTCGACGCCGGGCAGCTGCATCGGTTCGACCAGGAGAAACGCACAATTGAGCCGTTACCGGAGGCCGTGGCGGATGCCGTCGCATTCCGCGACGGCACGCTCACCGAGCTGGAACGGCTCGTCACGAGCTCGGCGCAGGTTGCCACACTCACGCGCGATTCGCAGTTGCGCGCGTTCGGCGACTACGTGCGCCCCTAGTCGTGTGCTGGCCTGCCCTGGCGGGTTCGGGCTCACCTGGTCGGTGTCACGCGCCGGCGGCAGGCCAGCACACCCCATCACCGCGCGTCGGTCGGCACCATTCGCGGTTCATGCCCACCCGTGTGCTCGTACCGAAGCATTACGCGATCACCCGTCCTTGCGTAGCGAACTACTCCGCTGTCGAGCCCGCGCCACCGTTGAACACGGCGCGCGTCTTCGAACTCGTACTCGGTCCGGATGGGGAGCGTTCCTTCACCGCGCCAGCTCTCATCCCAGATCGGCACCTTGAGATCGAGTTCCTCTGTCATCAGCGTCTCTGATAGACGTAGGACCGCGCACTGGTCTGTGAACTTGCGGTCGCCGACCTCCACGCGGATACCTACATTGATCGCCTCGTTCGCTGAGAAGCATCGGACGCCGATTCGCCAAGGAAAATTCAACTTCGCGGCTTCGTGTGGCGGATGATCAATGGGGACATGGGGCTTGTCCGGCCGCACCGTAGGTTTTACGACGAGCGCCAGAGCTTCCCTAGCTCGCGCCGCGGTCTCGCGTGCGTCATGGGCAGCACTCGATGAGGCTCGCGCCGACACCAACGAGGCAATCGCGGCGACAGCCGCGGCTATTCCTCCGACGACCGTCCCGACTGTGGCGAGCCGGGCCCCTACGCCGTCGCCGCCTGCCACGAACCAGACGATGACGAAGAGGACGACGGTTGCTGTCGCCCCGCCTATCCACCATCCGGCGTGCCTATTCACGCGCTGATCATCTCACCGCTCCGGCTCACGTGGTCGCGCTGCATCACGCCTCTTCGAATCAGCCGGCCGTGTGGGTCCGCTGTGCAGGCCGGCCTCTGTGGGCATCGACGCCGCCGCCGGTCAAGAACGTGTACGGCGTCCGCTTCACCGCGCTCTCCATTGGGAATACGGCCGCCCGAGCTGCATCGACGAAACCCCGCCGCTCCTGATTGAACTCGCTCCACCGCTCTGCAATCCAGTCGAGGTTCTGTTTCGTCATGGCGAGGATGTAACGCTCCATGGCCGCAACGATGTCGTACCCGCGGACCTCAACGCGGGATGCGAGCCCGACCAGCTGGGGGGAACGAACGGAGGTCTCGACCTGGGCCAATGCCGACGTGAGGTCGAGCATTGCCTGATTGATGCCCGGGACGCATCTGTCCTCAGCGTCCTGGATCGCTGCTGTCGATTCGGCGCGGTAGAGCAGGCCGAGATATCCGCTCCACTGCATACCCACTGACTGGGAGGCCGCGAGGAACCCGGCGATCGCATCTGCTTCGCGCCGGTGACGTTCAAGAGCATGGATAGCGGCGGTCCGTCTGGATTCGGCGCGCTGGGTCAGCCAGACTCCGGCGAGTGCCGCGACCGCAGCGAGCACATACCCGCCGATCGTTACCCACAACGGCGTCACCTCTTCACCACCGTGACAGTGTTGTGGGTCGTCGACGCGCGAACCCCACCGAGCATCAGCTGCACCGCCTTACTATCTCGCTCGCCTGAACCGCCGGCCGAACGGTTGCCTCCGGACGTTAGCAATCGGCCGGGTGCGGTCGCAGCGTCTGGTCGCCCAGTTAGTCGCCCACATTCCTATCTAGTCGCCTGCATTCAGATCGACACCAGTCGACACGGCGGCGTCAAAAGCGCCTGGTCACGTCGACAGTAAGCACACTCAGTCGAGACCCATCGATAACGTGTCCCCTAACAGAGGTTAGGGGTTCGAGTCCCCTAGTCGGCTCCAGAAAACGCCAGCTCAGGACCGAAAAGGGGAAGACAGTTCCCGAGCCGGTCGACGATCCCCTGCTCGACGCTGTACGCATCAGAATCCATGATGCCGGCCAGTCGCTGCGAGGCAACGACCTGCCCCGACTACCCGTCTGGAGACGACAGGGCATCCTCGCGTTACGGCACGCTCACCCGACCCCTCTCATCGGTGGATCCAGGCTTAGGTCGCGCTCGGCAGGTTGGTAGCGGCATCGTTCGATCTCGGCCGCGGCCAACCGGAGGCTGCCTCGTTACCACGATATGGCCGAAGCCATCCTCGCCAGTCTCGGGGGACGAGATCGATGGGGTCCTGACCGCCTAGCTCGATTGCCGCCCACACCGGCCAGTGAGGGTTCGAGAGTGCGGGCCGACCGAGATAGACCAGGTCGCTCCTTTCCTGCCGAATCACCTGATCGGCGACCGACGGCTTCCCCAGGTTCCAACTTGTCGCAACGGGGAGGCCGACCTCCGCACGCACGCGTGCGGCCCGGTCCACCATGAAGCCCATGTCGGCGAACGGGGACTGGTTGATCTCGGGGGTGTTCATCCCGAGGCTCAGGTCGACCAGATCCAGGCCGTGTTCCTTCATCCATCGGATTGCGACGATCGACTCGTCGAACTGAAGCCCGTCGTCGTGCAGGTCGTCACAACCCACCCGCGCGGTGAGCGGGAACCGCTCGGGCCAGCCTTTCCGGACCGCATCGATGGCCTCGAGGTGGAAGCGGGCCCGGTTCTCAGGGCTGCCCCCGTATTCGTCGCTGCGCTGGTTTGCCAACGGCGACAGGAAGCTAGCACCGAGGTACCCGTGCGCGAAGTGCAGCTCCAGCCACTCGAACCCGGCTTCGGCGGCCCGGTGGGCCGCCGCAGCGAACTGGGTGTGGATCTCGGCGATCTCCGCCTTCGACAGCTCGCGTGGGGTGTACGGCATCCGTCCGCCGAACGCAATCGCGGACGGGCCAACTGTCTGCCAGCCATCGGCGTGCTCCGGCGGGAGCATGCGCCCGCCGCCCCAATCCGGTTCGGCACTTCCCTTGCGCCCGGTGTGCGCTAGTTGGATAGCCGGTACGGCTCCCATGTCCTTGATNNGGGCGCGATCGCGATCTGCTCGGGAAACACGAGCCCGAAGCCACCCGCGGCGCGTGCACCGAGGTACATGACGTGAAAATCGTTCATCTTCCCGTCGACCGAGCGGTGCATGGTCATGGGCGACATCGCGATCCGATTCCGCAACGTCACCCCCTTGAGCGTGAAGGGCGAAAAGAGGTTTGGCATGAGTTCCTTTCCGCACC
>DGBM01000250.1 GCA_002384765.1 Demequinaceae bacterium UBA4004 | reverse complement strand
GATCTCCTGACCGCCCGCTGAGCGCACCTCTCGCTCCCGGAAGAGCCCCGGACCTGCACCGGATGTCAAGTGCGGGGACCAACGACCCTTGACTGCGCATCGATACCGGCGAAGCGTGGCGACTGTCGGCGCGCCCGGCACCGACCGGAGGAGTTGGAGGAGGCGTCCACATGGAGGACAAGACCAGAGCGGATCTCTACACCACGATGGTGCAGATCCGCGCTTTCGAGGAGGCCATCCTCGCCGACTACCACGCAGACAAGAAGCCCGCGTGGGACATCGGCGCGGGACTGATCCCGGGGGAGATGCACCTGTCGGCGGGCCAGGAGCCGGTTGCGGCCGGGGTCTGCGCGCACCTCGACAACCGCGACGCGGTCACCGCGACACACCGACCCCACCACTTCGCCATCGCCCACGGCATGGATCTCAACAGGCTCGCCGCGGAGATCTACGGCCGTGAGACCGGGCTCGGCCGGGGCCGAGGCGGACACATGCACCTCTTCGACCCGATGACCCATTTCTCGTGCTCGGGCATCATCGCCGAGGGCTATCCCCCCGCCCTCGGCCAGGCACTCGCGTTCAAGCGGCAGGGAACCGGCGCCATCGCGGTGGCTGTCACCGGCGAGGGGGCAGCCAACCAGGGCGCGTTCCACGAGTCGCTCAACCTCGCTGCCCTGTGGCACCTGCCCGTGGTCTTCGTCGTGGAGGACAACGACTGGGCCATCTCGGTCCCTCGCGCCGCGTCGACGTCAGTGCGGTCCAACGCAGACCGGGGCGCGGCCTACGGCATCCCCGGCATCCGGGTGGAGGACAACGCGGTCGAGGGGGTCTATGACGCGGCGGACGAGGCCGTGCAGCGGGCTCGCAGCGGCGGTGGACCCACCCTCATCGAGGTCCACACGCTGCGCCTCTGGGGCCACTTCGAAGGGGATGCCCAGGCGTACCGTCCCGAGCTCGCCGAGCTGCCGGCGCGCGACCCCATCCCCACCTACGAGCAGCAGCTCATCGCCGACGCCGTCCTCGACGAGACCAAGGTCGAGGAACTGCGCGCCGAGGCCAGGAGACGGGTCGAGTCAGCGCTCGAGTTCGCCAAGTCGTCACCGACGCCGGACCCGTCCACCGCGACCCACTACGTCTTCGCGTGACCCAGAGGAGGAGAGAGCGATGACCACAGTAGAGACCACGCGACGACTCACTGGTGCCAAGGCAATGGTCGAGGCGATCGCACAGGAGATGGAGCGCGACCCGTCCGTGATCGTCCTCGGCGAGGACGTCGGAGCCTACGGCGGCATCTTCGGCTCGACGACGGGCCTGCTGGACACGTTCGGACCGGAGCGCGTGCTGGACACGCCCATCTCGGAGACCGCGTTCATCGGGCTCGGCATCGGCGCAGCCACCGAAGGGATGCGGCCCGTCGTCGAGCTCATGTTCGTCGACTTCTTCGGCGTCTGCATGGACCAGATCTACAACCACATGGCCAAGATCCACTTCGAGTCCGGAGGCAACGTCAAGGTGCCGATGGTGCTCATGACCGCGGTGGGAGGCGGCTACTCCGACGGGGCGCAGCACTCGCAGTGCCTGTGGGGGACATTCGCCCACCTGCCGGGCATGAAGGTCGTCGTGCCGAGCAACCCGGCCGACGCGAAGGGCCTCATGACGGCGGCGATCCGGGACGACAGCCCGGTGATCTACCTGTTCCACAAGGGCCTTCAGGGGCTGGTCTGGATGGCCAAGCAGTCTCGGTCGGTCGGGGACGTGCCCGCGGAGCCCTACGAGGTCGAGATCGGCAAGGCCGCGATCGTCCGGGAGGGCGCGGATGTCACCGTCGTCACCCTGTCGCTGTCGGTCCAGCACGCCCTGGAGGTGGCTGATGAGCTGGCACCGGAGGGAATCGACGTGGAGGTGCTCGACCTGCGCAGCCTCGTGCCGCTCGACCGCGATGCCATCGCGGCGTCGGTGGGCAAGACCGGTCGGCTCGTCGTCGTCGACGAGGACTACCAGTCCTTCGGCCTGTCGGGCGAGATCGTGGCCACGGTGGCCGAGCGTGGGGTCGCGCTCCGGTCAGCACCGATCCGCGTCGCCGTGCCCGACGTGCCGATCCCGTACGCCCGCGAGCTCGAGTACGCGGTCCTGCCGCGGCAGGACCGGATCCGCGCGGCGATCCGGAAGGTCGTGGGCTGAGCCATGGCGGACGTGGTCTTTCCCGGGCTGTCCACGGACGATCCCGGGGCGGAGGGGGTCGTGGCGACCTGGTTCGTCGACGACGGGGCGACCGTGGCGGAAGGACAGCTCATCGCCGAGGTGGCCGTGGACAAGGTCGACGCGGAGGTCGTCGCACCGTCCGGGGGAACCATACGGATCATCGTCGGCGAAGGGGAGGCGGCACGACAGGGGTCGGTGATCGGGACGGTCGGCTGAGCGCGCACGCCAGCCCAGCGGCATACGGCCGATGACGCCGTATGCCGCTCAGCTCACTTCCCGGCGAAGCCCAGCGTCTCGCTGAGGTGGCTCTCCGCGCCCTCCGCCTCGAGTCCCTTCTCGACGGCGGCGGCGGTCCGGGGGGACGGCCAGGCGTGCCACCAGAAGAGCGCTCCGGTGACGGGCAGGGCGATGAGCAGCGGCAGCCACGAGCGGGGCGTGACCACGAACGACACGGCGAAGGCGACGAGGACGGGGGTCTGCGCGATCGCGGAACGCAGGACCGTCGTCGATCCGAAGTAGCGCAGGCTCGTCTGGGCGGCGTTCTCACGCGGAAGCCCGTGTGGCAGCGACGGGACGGCGTAGCCGAACAGGGTGATGGCGGCGGTGGCCAGGACGACAGCCGCGAGGACGAGGCCGACGGCCAGCCACGACGGCGGCACCGGGTCCAGGTCCACGAGGATGCGCATCGCGGTGAGCATGACGGCACCGATCCCGATCGCCGCGCTCACGAGCTGGAGTGGACGCAGCGCGGCGAGTGCGTGGTCAGGCGACGGCGACGGTCGAGGGGCGCTCATGGCCCGAGCATAGGAGCACGCATTTAGTCCGCGGACGGCGCGACCGATAGCATGGTGCGTCGGTGCGCCCAGACGGCAACCGTCGGAGTCCACCTCCCCGCCCGTTCACCCATCCCCACAGCCGACATGGAGTACCCGCAG
>DGBM01000028.1:5069-5219 GCA_002384765.1 Demequinaceae bacterium UBA4004 | reverse complement strand
GCCTTGGCCTCGCCGAGGCCGAGCGAGGTCAGCTCGCGCACGACCTTGATGACCTGGATCTTCTTGTCGCCCACGGTCTCGAGGATGACGTCGAAGGAGTCCTTCTCCTCGACGGCCTCCTCGCCGCCCTCGGCGCCGCCGGCCGCGGGA
>DGBM01000028.1:0-4969 GCA_002384765.1 Demequinaceae bacterium UBA4004 | reverse complement strand
CTTTGCCATGATGATTCTCCTTGGATGGGGTATGTCCGGCCGCGCGCCGTTCAGGCCGCGGACTCCTGCTTCTCGCGCAACGCGTCCACGGTGCGCACGGCCTGTGCCAACGGGGCGTTGAACAGGTATGCGGCCTGGAACAGCGAGGCCTTCATCGCGCCGGCAAGCTTCGCCAGCAGCACCTCGCGGCTCTCGAGGTCGGCGAGCTTGGTCACGTCCGCCGCACTCAGGGGGGCGCCGTCGAAGAAGCCCCCCTTGACCACCAGCTGCGGATGCGCCTTGGCGAAGTCCCGCAGACCCTTCGCGACGGCGACCGGATCGCCGTGCACGAACGCGATGGCCGACGGACCCTTCAGGTCGTCGTCCAGCGCCGAGATCCCCGCGTTGTTCGCGGCGATCCGGGTCAGCGTGTTTTTCACGACGGCGTAGTCCGCGTCGTCGCGGATGCTGGCGCGCAACTGCTTCAGCTCGGCGACGGTCAGACCGCGGTATTCGGTCAGCAGCACGGCAGTCGAGCCTTCGAAACTCTTCGTCAGCTCGGCGACCGCCGCTTCCTTCTGCGCCATGGTCACTCCTTCTCTGCGTCACGCATCGCGGTGGCGATGCGCCGCCGGTGACCACCGCCGGTCCGTCAGGACGCAGAAAAAAAGCTCTCTGCACGCGCAGAGAGCTTCACCCCGGTGGGGGATACGGCACCTGCGCAGGCCCCTGAACGGATCAGTGCTTCGATCGCGGCGCGCTGGCGCACCACGACGACCGGCGGTCTTCGGCACAGCCAGCGTACGCCACCGGCGGACCTCCGACAAGTCGCCGACTTGACTCATGAAGGACGTCCGGGAGCAGCAGCGCTGGCCTCGGACGAGACGCTTGCCTCGGCTGAGAATGGTCCGCGTAGCGGCGGACGGTTCCCTGACTGTGTGAGCAGAAGGTTGACGATGGCCGCGCGCCGTGAGATCACGAAGAAGTACGCCCGCGAGTACCGAGAGCGGGAAGGGTTGAGAAGGGGCGACTGCTTGACGGCCTGGCGCAGGCGCCCGGGTGGACCAACGCAACCGCGACTGGGTCGGCCGCCACGCGTTCCGCTACCGCTACGAAACCGACACCGACCTGCGGCTGCTGGACGAGCTTCACGGCTCCATGACGTGGAGTCCCTGTTAATACAGGATCCGCTCGCGCTCCATCCGGTCTAGTTCGGGCTCGGTCACGCCGAGCACCTCGCGCAGGACCTCCCGCGTGTGCTGCCCAAGCATCGGAGGTGCTTCATAACGGAAAGCTTCGACTTCGGAGAACGTAGCAGGAATGCCGGGCATAGTCCGGCGGCCGATTTCCGGATGTTCCATCTCCCAGAAATAGCCACGAGCGGCCAAGTGCGGGTCCTTCACCCATTCCGACAGTGCGAGAACTGGTGCGGCGGGAACTCCCGCTGCTTGCAGGCTGTGGAACAGCTTCTCTCTGTCCATCGTCTGAGTGGTCTGTGCAACCAGGCGATCCAGGTCGTCCCGATGCGCCCACCGCGCGTACTGGTCGGCGAAGTGCTCGTGGGTCGCCCAGTCGGGAAGGCCGAGAACCTCCCGCAGACCGGCCCACTGGGAATCGTCCTGCACCGCTATGGCGATCCAGCAATCGTCCCCCTTACACGGATAAGTTCCGTGTGGGGCCATAGAAGGATGCTCGTTGCCCACCCGACCGAGATCCCGGCCATTCATGGCGTATTCGATGTACCACTCGGGAATCGTCCCCGCGACGGCGTCCGACATGCCTGCGTCGATCCACTGGCCCTCTCCCGTCTTCCTGGCCTGGCGCAATGCAGACAGAGTCAAGAATCCCAGAACGTTCGCGACGCTGTAGTCCGGCCACGTGCCCCCCACCTGCCGGTTGGGTCGTCCCGCGGGATGTCCGGACGCGTGGCTAAAACCGATCGTTCCGAGCGCCATCGGACCCCACCCGACCCAGTCCTTGGTAGGTCCGGTGCGTCCGAGCAATGAGATTGAGAGCAGGACGGCGGCAGGATTGGTCCGACGCACCTCATCCCACGTCAAACGGAACTTCTCGATGTCAGGACCCTTGAACGCCTCGACGACGATGTCGCTCTTGGCGATGAGCCGGTGCGCGAGTTCGACCCCTTCCTGCGTCCCGAGGTTGAGCGATATCGACTTCTTCGAATAGTTCAGCCAGTTGTAGGTTGCATTGCGTTCAAGACCAGTGATTCCGTCGGCTGGACCGCCCGATGGAAGTACCCGCATTGTGTCCGGGTACACGCGGCTTTCCACCCTGATCACCTCGGCACCGAGAGCGGCGAGCCACAGAGTAGTCTGGGGCGCGTTAATGATCCATCCGAAATCCGCTACCCGGACGCCCTCAAGCGGTAAGCGCTGTGTCATCGGTCCTCCTGTGGAATAACGTTGGCATCTGTCAGATCACGCCCTGAGCCGACAGGTGAGCGAGATCTGCGACGGTGTAACCCAACTCGTTGAGCACCTGCTGCGTGTGCTCGCCAAGCAAGGGGGGGCGCTCGGTGCGAAAGGGTGTGCCCGTCATTCTCGCCGGCGCGCCAGGTACCGTCATCCGGCCGGCCACCGGGTGTTCGACCTCGACGAAGACCGCGCGTTCGACGGCGGTTGGGTGGTTCATCGCCGCGGGGATGTCATACACCGGTCCGGCGGTCACGCCCTGTTCCTGGAGGAGCCTCACAATTTCCTCGGCAGGGTGTTCCAGATACCACTCCTTGAGCATCATCTGCAAGTAGTCCATATTCGCCATCCGATCGTGAATGGTCTCGAACAGTGGACCCTCCGCCCACTCGGGGTAGCCCATCGCCGCCTTTACGCCCGCCCAGTGCGCATCGTTCACGATCAAGACATACACATACGCGTCCTTCGCGGGTTCCGGTTGCATAGGGATCGCGACATCCGCGAGCATCCGCCCTGGGCCCTGACCAGCAAAGACGTACGGGCCTGCCTCCATCTTGAGGTTGTTCGCAAGTGTCTCCATGCCACTGACGTCCACCCACTGACCGCGACCGGTCACATCGCGATCGAAGATTGCCACAATCGCGCATTCCGCCGCGGCCTGGCCGGCCATGACTTCCGCAACCCGGCCGGGCGCGTGAGATGGCGGTTCGCCGGGGTCCGACATCGTAAAGGTGTAGTAGCCGACACCACTCGCAGCAAAGGTCACCAAATCGGTTGCAAGATAGGAGCTATAGGGCCCAGTCTGACCGAATGGCGTCACCGATACGAAAACAAGTCCCGGATTGACAGCGCGCAACCCCTCGTAGCCGATTCCGTGCGCCGCCATCCAACCCGGTTCGTGGTTCTCGATGAGAATGTCGGCCGTTCCGACCAACTCTCGAAATAGACGCGCACCCGTGCTGGTGCCAACATCCAGGGTCACGCTCCGCTTACCCATGTTGTGGTAGAAAAACAACCCGCTCATCTCCAGGTGCGGCACATCACCAGGGAAGGGCGGCTGACGTCGAGATGGATCCCCCGTGCCGGGCGGCTCGATCTTGATAACGTCCGCCCCCATCGCGGCCAACAGCTTTCCTGCATGGGGACCGGAAACCATGTCCGCGATTTCGATGACCCGAAGATCGCTCAACGGCCCGTCAGCCATTTCTGCACCTTCCTCGACGGTGAGGATTCAGAACTTGCCTCGACGCCGAGGTGTGAAGACGTTATCCCGCGCCCGCAATGCGCGCAAGCCCACCACAGGTCGCAGGACGCAACACGCCCTGGCGGGATGGGATCGTCGGCGCGGAGTCCTACGCTCGGAGGGTGTCGCCCGACCTGTCCCGCCGCATCGTCGCCGACGCGCGCGACCGGGTGGCGTGGACGCGGGCGCGGTCCCGGGGGATCACCGCCACGGATGTCGCGGGCCTGAGCAGCGCCGCGGTGGTCGCGCGGGTGGCGCGCGACAAGCTCATCGGCTCCGACTTCTCGGGCAACGCCTACACCGTGCACGGACGGCGACGGGAGCCGCAGATCGCCCGCTGGGTCGCGGCCACTCATGGCATCGAGCCGTCCACGGCGTGCTTCCACGCGGCCCGGGAGACGCGGCATCTCGCCACTCCGGACGGGCTCGCCGAGGACCCGTCCGGCCGGATCGTGCTGTGCGAGATCAAGACGACGAATAAGACCTGGCGCAGCATCCCGCGGTCCTACCTGCGGCAGGTGTGGTGGCAGCAGTACGTGCTGGGCGCCGAGCGGACGCTCGTGGTGTGGGAGCAGCACGACGGGTTCGTTCCCACCGCAGACGAACCTCGCTGCGCGTGGGTCGACCGCGATGCGGAGCAGATCCGGACCCTGATCGGCCTCGCCGATGCGGTGATCGACGAGCTGCATCGTCGGTGGGCGGCTGACCGGCCGCCGGCGGAGACCGGCCCGCACTCCGGGCGGCGCGCATTGGCTCTTGCCGACTGAGCCACCTGTTTGAGCCGACTGAGCCACCTGTTTGACGCGGGTCAACAATGTGCATATTGTTGACCCATCTCAACCGTTGAGCTTCGTCAACGGTGCGCCGATGTCGCCGCGGCCGCCTCCTGTCCCGAAGGATCGTCATGTCCGCATCCCCCACCACCGCCGCTCCCGCTGCCGGCACCCGGATGTCCCAGCGCGAGGTGCTCGAAGCCCTGTCCGGACTGCTCCTGGGCATGTTCGTGTCGATGCTGGCCGCCACGGTGGTCTCGACCTCGCTCCCGATCATCGTCAATGATCTCGACGGCGATCAGACCGCGTTCACCTGGGTCGTCACATCCACCCTGCTGACCACCGCGATCGCCACCCCCATCTGGGGCAAGCTCGCCGACCTGTTCAACCGGAAGATGCTGTTCCAGCTCTCCCTCGTCCTGTTCGTGGTGGCCACCGCTGCCGCGGGCCTGTCCCCGAACATCGAGATGCTCATCGCGTTCCGCGCGCTCCAGGGGATCGGCGCGGGAGGCCTGGCCGCCCTCAGCCAGGTGCTGATGGCC
>DGBM01000179.1 GCA_002384765.1 Demequinaceae bacterium UBA4004 | reverse complement strand
GCGGACAACGAGACGGTGCGAGCGCGGATGTCCTCGGCATAGGCGGAGGCCTCCGCGTCCACCTCGACGAAGAAGTCCTCGGCGTGGCCGCGAGCGCGCAGGAACGTCCCGAGCCGGGCGATCGGGTCCCGCCGCGCCCACTCCTCCTCCTCCCGCGCCGTGCGGTACTTGGTGGGGTCGTCGCTCGTGGTGTGGGCGCCGCGCCGGTAGGTGACCGCTTCGATCGCCTGCGGGCCGGCGCCGCCGCGCGCCGCGTCCAGAGCAGCGCGCGTGACGGCGTACGAGGCGAGCACGTCGTTGCCGTCCACCGCGACGCTCGGGATGCCATAGCCCACGGGCCGGCGGTGGAGGGGCACGCGCGACTGGGTGGCGACCGGCACGGAGATGGCCCACTGGTTGTTCTGCAGGAAGAACACGACGGGCGCGGTGTTGACGGAGGCGAAGACCAGCGCCTCGTTGAAGTCGCCTTGGCTGGTGGCGCCGTCGCCGAAGTAGCAGATCACGGCGCCGTCCGCCTCGGGATTGCCCGAGCCGACCAGGCCGTCCCAATCCATCGCCTGGGCGTAGCCGACGGCGTGCAGGGTGTGTGCGCCGATCACCAGCGAGTAGAGGTGGAAGTTGTGGGCAGCCGGGTCCCAGGCGCCATGCTGGTGGCCGCGAAAGGTGCGCAGGATCTCGGGCAGGTCGATGCCGCGCGTGAAGGCGACCCCGTGTTCCCGGTAGCTGGGGAACACATAGTCGGGGTTGCGCAGCACGCTGGCGGAGCCGATCTGCGCGGCCTCCTGGCCGAGCGACGCGACCCACAGCCCCAATTCGCCCTGACGCTGCAGGCTGGTGGCCTCGTTGTCGAAGGCCCTCGTCATCATCATGTCGCGCCAGAAACCGCGCAGGTCATCGACGGTGATGTCCTCGGCGTAAGGTCCAAACTTGGCGTTCTTGACGCGCTTGCCCTTGCGGTCAAGAAGGCGCACGAGTCCCTCTTCTGACAGCGGCCCAATGCCTGCCATGCAAACCCCTTTGCGGTCTCAGTGGTGCGGGTGCGTATACGCTCGCGGGAACGCCGCCATGCAACCTACGCAAGCGTAGGCTACGGTTCCGTAGGTTGGCAAGTAGGTGCTCCCTCACGCATAGCGACCAGCCTCAGTCCCCCTTGGCGGCGTCGGGTCTTCCGTCGGGCGTGGTCCCCGGCTTCGCCGCAGGCTTGGTTCCCGACTGCGCCTCAGGCCCGGTCTCCGGCTTGGTCTCCGGCTTGGTCTCCGGCTTGGTCTCCGGCTTGTCTGCACCCGGCATCGTGGCGGAGCCGGCGGCGGGCGCGTCGGCGGTCTTGTCGTCAGCGGCCGTGGCCACCGCTGCGGCGTTCGCCGAAGCCACGCGTGTAGCCGCGTCCCGTGCCTGGGCCTCGCGGAACTTCTCGCGATCCGCCTCGGCCCTCTCGCGTTCCACCTGTGCCTTCTCCATGCGTCGCCGAGCCTCGTCCTCGATCTGCTTCTTGCGCTCGGCCTCCTTGATGGCGGCGCGCTCCTGGCTGGGCAACGTCAGATCATGGGCCTTCAGGATGCCGAGAGCCTCGTCGCGCTCCTTGAGCGCGGGCCACTTGAGGAACGCAAACAGCAACGCGAGCAGCAGGCCGAGCGGCGGCAGTAGCGCCGCGAGAGCGCCCCACCAGCCCGAGTAGCCGGCCTTCTTGGCAATGACAATCGCCAGGATGAGGAACACCACCAAGACTGCGGCGGTGGTGATGAGCGCGACCTGGCCCGCCGTCTGCAAGAAGTCCGTGACGCGATTGCCCACTTCATCGCTGTCGATGGGTGTGACGTCGTCGATGCTGGTGAACATGAGCAGTCCTTTCGTAGGGACTTCTGTCGTCGGGCGCAATCAACGCAACTCTTGCGAGCCCTTAAGTCGTTTCTACACTCGCCAACTCAACCCCGCGAGTGCAGCGAGTGCGGCATCGTTCTCTTCCCGGGAGCCGATGGTCATGCGAACACCCTCGTCGGTGAAGGGTCGTGCCAAGATCGCCGGGCTCTGGGAGCCGAGATGCGCGACCAGTTCCGAGGTCCGGTCGCGCGCCTCAATCCACACAAAGTTACCCTGCGGATCGGGGATGGACCAACCGTCGGCCGTCAGCGACGCGAGCACCCGCCCCCGTTCCGCCACGATGCCCTCGACGCGCTCCAACAGTTCCGCCTCGGCCGTCAGCGACGCGAGTGCCGCGAGTTGCGCGACGGACGACACGGAGAACGGGGTCACGCACGCACGCGCAGGCGCAAGAATCTCGGCCAGCCCGAAGGCAAACCCGACGCGCAGACCCGCCAGCCCGTAGGCCTTGGACATTGTCCGCAAGACCACGACGTTGGGGTGGGTCGCCCACGCATCGGCGCCGATGTAGTCGTCGCCCTTGACGGTCGCCGGGTCAGACACGAACTCGACGTAGGCCTCGTCCAGAACGATCAGCACGTGGGGCGGAACGCGGTCGACGAAGGCGGCGAACTCATCCGCCGTCACTGCCGGGCCCGTGGGGTTGTTCGGGGAGCAGACCATCACCGCGGCCGTGTGGTCGGAGATGGCCGATGCCATGGCGTCCAGGTCGTGTCGTCCGCCCCCTGCGAGCGGAACGGTGACGGGCGTGGCGCCGGTCAATGCGGTGAGGATGGGATACGCCTCGAAGCTGCGCCACGCATAGACGACCTCCCGGCCGGGCCCGGCGTAGGCCTGCAGCAGGTGCGCGAGCACGGCGACCGAGCCGGCCCCGACGATGACGTCCGCCGCCGGCAGACCTTGGCGTTGGGCGAGAGCATTTACCAAGTCAGCGGCAAACATGTCGGGGTAGCGGTGTACCGATTCCCCGGCCGCGGCGATGGCTCGCGACACCGAGGGCAGCGGCGGCAGCGGGTTTTCGTTGGAGGACAGCTTGATGGGCGCCGGGCCCGCCGCCGAGCCGCGTGCGCCGGGCACGTAGCTGGGCAACGAGGAGATATTCGGTAAAGGCTGAGGAAGGACCATTGCCTCAGCATGCCAGGGTCATGCCAGAATCGGTGCATGAGATTTGTGATCAAGTCGGCAATTGCCGCGGTGGCCGTGTGGATCGTTTCGGAACTTCCCTTCGACGTTGTCGTGACCGGCGGGGAGAATGGCGACTGGTGGCATCGTCCGGCGGTGTTCCTGGTCATTGGCGTGCTGCTGGTCATGCTCAACGCCGTGCTCAAGCCGTTGATCAAGGTGCTGACTTTGCCGGTGCAGATTCTCACGCTGGGGCTGTTCTCGTTCGTGATCGCCTGGTTCATGCTGTGGCTCACCGCGTGGATCACGGACAAGCTCGACTTCGCGACGCTCACCGTAGGCGGCTTCTGGAAGACCCTGTTCGCGGCGGTGGTCATCGCCCTTGTGACAGGCATTCTCGAAGCGATCGTCCCCGGGGCCAAGAAGAAGGACTAGGTGTTGCGTCTCATGAGGTTGGTAGCGGCGCTCACTCGACATTCAACCAACGCGATTTCGTGTTCGTGACGCGGCTACCCCGTTAGCAGGTCGCGCTCCCAGGCAGGGTCCGGCCAGGCAGGGTCGGGCGCGGCCGGGTCGTCCCAGGGGTAGTCCGGGGGCGGGTAGCCGTCCCACGCGTGGTGCTCCCAGGCAGAGTCCTCCCAGGCAGAGTTCTCCCACGGTGGGTCGGACGGCAGGCCGGGGTGACGACGGTCGTCACCTTTGGCCACGTCGCCCACGTCGAGTGCTGCGAGTCCTCCGGGTATGGGGCGCCGCTTCGGGTCGATCGTGGGTGGTGGGATGAAGTTGACGGTCCCGGCCCGGACGAGGATGTTCCAGCCTTGGCGGTGAACATCGTGGTGACATCTGGTGCACAGCATGAC
>DGBM01000242.1 GCA_002384765.1 Demequinaceae bacterium UBA4004 | reverse complement strand
TCTGCCTCGTCCTCGTCGGCGTCGTCGACGGGTTCGTCTTCGATGGCCTCAGCCGCGTCCTCGCTCCTCAGCGCTCGCTTCACCTGTGCGGCCGCGGCGACCGGGTCCATGAACACGTCGATCGTCCACAAAGGCACGACCCTCCAGCCGAGAACTTCGAGGTGCCGATGCTGCCAGCGCAGGCGATCGCGCACGGAGCCACGCGGCCCGGACGGCGGTTCGTCCGTGACCACGGCGACGCTGTATCCGCGGTCTCGCGTGTCACCCACCACCATGGGAATGGCTTGACCGCCCACTCCGTATCGCAAGCGAACCGCCAGGCCCTCGGCACGCAACAGGCGCGCCACATCGGCGAGCAACCAGTCGGACGGGCCGGGCGCCGACCTCTCGGAGGGCACCGGAGGCTTGTCAACGGCCTCCACCAACTCGGCCAACGCCATGACCCCGGCGGCGTTCTCGCAGTTGCTGGCCACGTGGGTCAGGTGGTGCGGCGCGAGCGCGGTGAATACTGTCACCCGGGAACCGCCGGCGACCAGTGCTTGCGCCAACGCCGCGGCGCCGTGGTCCGTGGTGAGAATGCCTAAGTCGGCGGGCAACACCCCGCGATGATCGCGGGCGTATCCAAGGCTCAGCACCACCTCATCCGCGGTCAGACCCGCGGACTCGCCGCACACGACCACCGGCACCCGTGCCGCGACCGCCTCGTCGCGTTCCAGGAGGGCGTCGGCGACCCGAGCGGCGTGCAAGTCGTTGCCCGCGACAACCACGAGGCTGCGGCGCGGCACGGTGGCCGATGCGCGCATCACCGTCTCGACCACCGCAGCCACCTCCGCCCGCGTGGACTCGACCGTGGTGCGGCCTGCGACGGGCTGCGCCACGGCGTCGACGACAGTCACGGCCAGGCCGCCCTCGCCCCCGGGCTCCCCTGGCGCGGGGATGGCCGCGACAGCCCTGTCGTAGCCCACCGACGCCAACACGGACGTGACGCGGGGGTCCCTCGCCTGCGGCAGGGCGCGCAAAGCAACATCAGGAAGCAAGTGAGCAAGGTCCGCGACCGCGGACCGCGTAGCGCTGCGTGCGTCCGCGACCACCACTACCTGCGTGGCGCGCGCCAGCGCCGGAATGAGTTGCGCGGTGGCCAGCGACTCCGCCCCCAACACCACGGCCACGTCGACGCAGCGGGTGGGAGGCAGGAGGTGAGAGACCTGTTCGGCACGCGCGAGCACCACCGGCCGCAGGGCCGCGACTACAGAGCCGAAGTCGCGCCGTACGTCGCGCATGGAAACTTCGGAACCCTCCATCAGCGTCGCGAACAAGTCGCGAGCGTCGGACGGGTGGCGAACAATGGCTTGGCGGCGATGCTCCGCGACGGCGCGCATGAGAGGCCCCACCCGCAGCTCGGCAAACTGGGCGTCCAACTCGAGGTACCGATTCACGGCGGCACCGAGCGCGCCCGCTTCGATCAACTTGGGATCCTCCTCGACGATCCCGTCGAACGCCGCCGCCCACCACGAGAACTCGAGATCCACACGGATCTGTTCGGGAGAGGCGTGACGCGATTCCAAGTCCTCCAGCAGCGGCGCGAACCCGGGTGCCTCAAGATCCATCGACGCGGGCCGCGCGGGGGCCCGGTCAATGCCACCCGGGACGCCGTCAGCGAGGTCGGCGAGCGCAGCGGCAAGTTCGCCCCACTCGGTGTCGGCTGGCTCGTCGATTCCGGACGCGTCTGCCAATACGGGTGCGAGGATCGCCCACGCGCCCTCGAGGCGCGCCAGTCGGGTCGCGTACTCCGCGTAGCCATCCGGCACCACGGGCCAACCTCCCGAGGAGCAATGTGCGCGCCACATGTCCGCTTCGGCCGCAGCGGCTACCAATCGGGCATGCAATCCGGAGGTGCCACGACCGGGCCGCAGCAGCTCTGCGGCACGCCTGGACAGCGCCCGCCGCACCCGTCGCGACATCTCGGGGTCCTCGTCCCCATCGCGGGGCGCCGTGGCGGTCACCAGGTCGGACAGCGACCGGTGATACACGGCGGGCGCGAAGTTGTCGAGCGTGACCTGCACGTCGCTGAAGAGCTTCACCTGTTCGCGCCACACGCCCAGGGTCTGTGCCTCGTCCACGCCCGCGTCGCGCGCCGCCGCCTGAGCGTCGGACCGCAGGCCCGGCATCATGCGCAGGGTCGTCGCGAGCGCCTCGTCCAATTCGGCGCCATGCTCGTTCGACGTGGCAATGCGATGCCACCACGGGACAACCTGAACGTCCGCATCACCTTCCGGGACGTCCGGCCACTGCGCCTCGCCATGCATCCGCTCTGCGATGGCGGCGGCCACGTGACCCAAACCATGTTCCGCGACGGCGGCGGCGGCATCCGTCCCGAGGCGGATCGTGGCGCCGGGTTGCGGCTCCTGACCCGTGAGCCGCACGATGGCCTGCACCGTCTCGAACGCGCTCACACCCCACGGACGATGCGGACGGTGCAAGGCGTCGTACCGGGCCGCGGCGTCCGACCGAGCGTGCAGCAGCTCCTCGCCGAGCACACGGAGCTGAGATTCGTCGACTTCCGGGCTGTCGAGCGTGAGCGACGCGAGCAACCGCGAACGCGACTCGGCGTTCCACGCGGGAACCACTCCCGTGAGGGCGATGTCTCCCGCCCCGGACGATGCCAGCAGGGCGTCGACCGAAGCGAGCGCATCGTCGGAGCCGCCCACCACGAGCGCGGTGCGCCCCGACGCGGCGGCGTCGGCCGCAATCGCGGCGACCACGGCGGTGGCGTCCGATCCTGGCGGGGCATCGACGGCGACGGAACGACCGAGAGCCACCATGTCGAGCACAGCAAAGGAAGAGTCGTCGAGGTCTCCCATGCCGCGCTCAGAGAACGGATCGCGCTCGGTGGTGGACCACTGCGGCAACGGCTCCGCCAACGTGGCCCGCGCGTCTTCATCGCCCGCGATCGCGGCCACCACGTCGGAGATGCCGATGACGGGGTCGAGGTCATCGAGGTCGTCCAGGAGCCGCTGTTCGGGGTCGTCGAAGGCCCCGATCAGGAGCCGCTCGCCCACCTCCAAGTTGTCGAACAGGTGTGCCTGGTCGCGCACCTCGGCCCACAGCGGTCGCGGGTCAAACTCTTTGCCCTCAAGAGTCGCGGCTACTCGGGACGCGAGATCGGCGGGCCCGCCGCGATCGCGGAGAATCGCGGCGAAAACTGGGTTGAGGAAGGCCTCGTGCCTGAGGGTGATGACGACGTCGTCGTGGCGCGCCACATCGAGCGAGATCGGCCGCAGCAGGAGAGGCATGTCGGAGCCCTCCCACGACACGGTGCCCACCACGAGCGCGGCGGTCCACATGCCGGTGGTCGCGGCGACCGCGGTGGCTTCCTCGAGAATCAACCTCCCGCGCAGAGAGGCTGCCGCGTACTCCTCGCGGTCCTGGACGAGCGTGGAAAGCAATGTCGCGCGACCGGCGAAGAGTTGCGCAAGGCCGGACGGGTGCGCGTGCTCGAGTTCGATGATGGCGGACTGCGTCGCGGCGAGATTGCGTAGCGGTGAAATCGTCGAGCGTGAACTCAGATGCGCCCGCCACTGGCTTAGCGCGTCGGCGACAAGCCCCCGCGAGATGTAGTCCACCACGAACCCACGGTAACGATGCCGCAACCCGCCGAGCGGCTGCCACGCCGCACCCGCCGATCACGCGACAATGCGCGCCGACTTGTACAGCCGACGCGCATCGTTGGAGGAATTGTGATACTCGCCTGCCATGGACGTCAAGCTAAGGCGTCGGG
>DGBM01000003.1 GCA_002384765.1 Demequinaceae bacterium UBA4004 | reverse complement strand
CAAGGCGTGGTGGCGCATCTTCAGGGCGCCGATGCGGTGCCGGTCAAGGTGACGTGGAAGCCGGTGCAGATCTCGCGCGAACAGATTCAGGCGACGATGCTCGAGGCTAACGCCGCCCCGAATGTGATCGGCGTCATCACCTGGATGCATACGTTCAGCCCCGCCAAGATGTGGATCGCAGGGCTTCAGGCCCTGACCAAGCCGCTGTTGCACCTGCACACGCAGGCGAACGTGGAGCTGCCGTGGGACACGATCGACTTTGACTTCATGAACCTCAACCAGGCCGCGCACGGCGACCGGGAGTACGCGTACATCGAGTCGCGACTCGGCGTTCCGCGTGCCACGGTGGTGGGCCATGCATCGCACGTCGCCGTTCAGGAGCGGGTGGGCGACTGGACTCGCGCGGCGGCCGGAGCGCACGCCGCGCGGTCGATGAAGGTGGCGAGGATTGGCGACAACATGCGCTTCGTGGCCGTCACGGAGGGCGACAAGACCGAGGCCGAGGCCGTCTTTGGCGCCCAGATCAACACGTGGTCAGTCAACGAGCTGGCGGAGCGCGTGCACGCCGCGACTGACACGCAGATCGATGCACTCATCGCGGAGTACCTCGAGTTGTACGACGTCGCGGAAGAGCTGCTCCCGGGAGCGGCCAGGCACCAGTCACTGCGTGACGGCGCGGCGATCGAGGTGGGTCTGCGCGGTTTCCTGGAGGAGGGCGGCTTCACGGCCTTCACCGATACGTTCGAAGACCTGGGGGGGCTCAAGCAGTTGCCCGGCCTTGCGGTGCAGCGCCTCATGGCGGACGGTTACGGCTTTGGCGCGGAGGGCGACTGGAAGACGGCCATGCTGGTGCGCATCGCGAACGTGATGGGCGCTGGCCGCCCCGGCGGCGCGAGCCTCATGGAGGACTACACCTATCACCTGGTTGAGGGCGAAGAGCTGACGCTGGGGGCGCACATGCTGGAGGTCAACCCCGCGCTGACGTCCGCGAAGCCACGGCTCGAGGTGCACCCGCTCGGAATCGGCGGCAAGGAGGACCCCGTCCGCCTGGTCTTTACCGCCGACGCCGGCCCGGCGATCGTGTTAGCGCTATCAGACATGCGCGATCGATTCCGCCTGGTACTTGCCGCGGTCGACAACGTCGACCTTCCCCAGCCGATGCCGAAGTTGCCCGTGGGCCACGCCGTGTGGCGCAGCAGGCCCGACTTCACGACGGCGGCGACGGCATGGATGATGGCGGGCGCGGCACACCACACCGCGATGTCCAACCAACTGTCTCCCCAGGTAATCGAAGACTTCGCACGCATCATGGGAATCGAACTGGTGACGATTGACGATGGTGTGGCGGTGGCCGACGTGGAGCGCTCCCTGCGATTCAACGCCGCCTACTACGGATCGCCCGGGCGTCGCTGACCCGGAGGCTTGGCGTCGGACGAGTGTCGAAGGACGGCCCGATTCTGGTTGTAACCGGATCGTGACCAAATAGGGTTTGACATCGAAATGTTAACGTGAACATACTGGCATCACTACCGCTCCTGACAGGCGCGGTTTATCTCGAGGAGGAGATATGAACGCAAAGCGCCTTATGGGTGCCGCAGCTGCAACCGCCCTTGCATTGGGCCTCGCAGCGTGCTCCGGCGGAGGAGCTGGAACGACCACGAGCAGTGCAACCGACACAGGTGCACCGCCCGCCGCGGACGTCACGATTGGCGTGGCCATGCCCACCCAGACGTCCGAGCGCTGGATTGCCGACGGCGCTGCCGTCGAAAGCGGATTGCAGGAACTGGGCTACAAGGTCGACCTTCAGTTTGCCAACGACGACATCCCGACCCAGACCCAGCAGATCGACCAGATGATCACGAACGGCGCTGACGTGCTGATCGTGGCCGCCATCGACGGCACCGCGTTGTCCGCTCAGCTGCAGAACGCCGCCGACAAGGGCATCAAGGTCATCGCGTACGACCGACTGATCCGCGAAAGCGCCAACGTCGACTTCTACGTGACCTTCGACAACTACCAGGTGGGCGTACAGCAGGCAACGTCGCTGCTCGTCGGCTTGGGCCTGCTCAACCAGGATGGCTCCGAGGGCTCCGCCACCGGTCCGTTCAACGTGGAACTGTTCGCAGGTTCGCTCGATGACAACAACGCGTTCTTCTTCTGGAACGGTGCCATCGCCACCCTGCAGCCGTACCTGGACGCAGGCACCCTCGTGGTTCCCTCCGGTCAGACGGACATCGAGCAGGCAGCCATCCTGCGCTGGCAGCAGGAAACCGCTCAGCGTCGTATGGAAGACCTGCTGACGGCGTCCTACTCCGGCGACACCAAGGTCAACGGCGTGCTGTCGCCCTACGACGGCCTCTCGCGCGGCATCATCACCGCCCTGCAGAACGCTGGCTACCCGGCCACGGTCTCGGCCGGTTTCCCGGTCGTCACCGGCCAGGACGCTGAGATCGCTTCGGTCAAGCTCATTGCGGACGACGTGCAGTTTGCGTCGATCTTCAAGGACACCCGCAAGCTGGCCGCTCAGGCAGTGACCGCCACCGAGGAGTTCCTCACCGGTGGAGCGCCCACGGCGAATGACACGACCACGTACGACAACGGCGTGAAGGTCGTTCCCTCGTTCCTGCTCGAGTCGGACATTGTCTACGCAGACAACATCACGTCGCTGCTGGTTGACTCCGGATACTGGACGGCCGACGAGGTCGCCTCAGGCGTGGCAGGCTAGTAACCACCCCCGCCGCACCCATGGTGGTGCCGGGCGCAACCCGCCCGGCACCACCTGGGACACGGCACGAACCCACGAACCGACCAACGGAGGTAGGCGCGTGTCCACGATCCTGCAGATGCAGAGCATCACCAAGGAGTTCCCCGGCGTCAAGGCGCTGGATGAAGTCAGCCTGACAGTCGAGCAAGGTGAGATTCACGCCATCTGTGGCGAGAACGGCGCTGGCAAGTCCACGCTGATGAAGGTGCTCTCGGGTGTGTACCCCTACGGCTCATACACCGGAGACATCGTGTTTGAAGGCGAGATTGCTCGCTTCCACTCGATCAATGACTCCGAGCACGCGGGAGTCGTCATCATTCACCAAGAACTCGCTCTGGTGCCGCACCTCACAGTGGCGGAGAACATCTTCCTCGGCAATGAACGCCGCGGCCGCTCTGGTCTTATCGACTGGAACCGCGCCAACCACGAGGCCACCGAACTGATGAACCAGGTCGGATTGCACGAGAACCCCATGACCCCCGTCAGCCAGCTCGGCGTCGGCAAGCAGCAGCTCATCGAGATCGCCAAGGCGCTCTCGAAGGAGGTGAAGCTCCTCATTCTTGACGAGCCCACCGCAGCGCTCAACGACACCGACTCGGCACACCTGCTCGACTTGTTGCGCAAGCTCAAGGAGCGCGGCATTACGTCGATCATGATTTCTCACAAGCTCAACGAGATCGAGTCGATTGCCGACACCACCACCGTGATTCGCGATGGCAAGACGATCGAAGCGCTTGACATGTCCGACGCGGACGTCAACCAGGACCGCATCATTCGCGGCATGGTGGGTCGAGACCTCGAACACCGATACCCGGAGCACGACCACCACCCCGGTGAAGAGGTCTTCCGTGTGGAGAATTGGACGGTGGGTCACCCCACCCAGCACGACCGCATCGTCATTGAGGACGCCTCGTTCTTTGTCAGGGCAGGTGAGGTGGTTGGCATTGCCGGCCTGATGGGCGCGGGCCGGACCGAACTGGCCATGAGCCTCTTCGGGCGGGCGTACGGCCGTGCGCACTCGGGAACGATCATCAAGAACGGCAAGGAGCTGCACTTGCGCACCGTGTCGGACGCGATCGAGGCGGGCATCGCCTACGCGACCGAGGACCGCAAGAAGTACGGACTCAACCTCATCGACAACGTGCGTCGCAACATCTCGGCGGCGGCCCTCTTCAAGCTCACCAGCAATGGGTTTGTGAACGGCAACGAGGAACTGAAGGTCGCAGAGGAGTATCGCTCCTCGATGAACATCAAGACGCCCACGGTGATGCAGGCGGTCAACAACCTCTCTGGCGGCAACCAGCAGAAGGTGGTGCTGTCCAAGTGGATCTACACCGACGCGGATGTGGTCTTCCTTGATGAGCCGACTCGCGGCATCGACGTGGGTGCCAAGTTCGAGATCTTCACGATCGTGAACCGGCTCGCGGCGGAAGGCAAGGCGGTCATCGTGATCTCGTCGGAGCTGCCCGAACTGCTGGGAACGTGCGACCGCATCTACACGCTCGCCTTTGGTCGAATCACCGGCGTCGTCGACGTAGCCGACGCCACCCAAGAAGGCTTGATGAAACTCATGACCCAAGAACGTTCGGCGGCCAATGGAGGCACCGAGGAAATGGAACAGGCGCAGTCATGATAGGCACGGCCAACCTCAAAGATCTCTTCCTGCGCAACCTGCGCCAAAGCGGCATCTTCATCGCGTTCGTCGCGATCGTGCTGCTCTTCACCGGGTTGACCGACGGCACTCTCCTCAGCCCCGGCAACCTCACCAACATCGTCTTGCAGTACTCGTACATCCTGGTGCTCGCCATCGGCATGGTGATCGTCATTATCGGCGGTCATATCGACTTGTCGGTGGGATCGGTGGCGGCTCTGTCGAGCGCCGTGTCCGGAATCTTGGTCATCAAGGAAGGGATGCCGTGGGGCGTCGGCGTGGTCGTCGGCATCGTGATTGGGCTGCTGGTGGGTGCCTGGCAGGGCTTCTGGGTGGCCTTCGTGGGTATCCCGGCGTTCATCACCACGCTGGCCGGCATGCTGCTGTTCCGCGGTGCAACGTGGTTTGTCCTCGGCTCGATTTCCCTGTCGCCGTTCCCCAAGGCGTATCAAGACATCGGAAATGGATTCGCCAACGGATGGTTGGGTGGCAACGGGTACGACCTGTTCACCATCCTGATCTTTGCGTTCGCTGTGGTGGGCTACGCCTTCAATTCGTTCCGCAGCCGTCGGGCGCGCGTCGCATACAACCAGTCCGTCGAGTCGATCACGCTGTTCGTTCTCAAGATCATCGTGGTCGCCGCCGTGGTGATGGCCTTCGCCTGGCAGCTTGCGAACGAGCGCGGGCTTCCCTACGTGCTCATCATTCTCGGAGTGCTGATCATGATCTACACCGTCGTGACGACGCGCACGGTGTTCGGTCGCCACGTGTACGCGATCGGCGGCAACCTGACCGCGGCGACGCTGTCTGGCGTCAAGGTCAAGTGGGTCAACTTCGGCATCATGCTCAACATGGGCTTCTTGGCGGGTGTGGCCGGAATCCTGTACTCGGCACGCACCAACTCTGCTCAGCCGGCCGCAGGTAACCTTTTCGAGCTCGACGCGATTGCCGCGTCGTTCATTGGCGGTGCCGCCGTGACAGGTGGTGTGGGCCGGGTGACTGGCGCCATGATCGGTGGTTTGATCATGGCCGTGCTGTCCAACGGCATGTCGCTCATGAGCTTGGGCCTTCCCGAACAGCAGATGGTCAAGGGCCTCGTGTTGCTGCTCGCGGTGGCGTTCGACGTCTACAACAAGCGACGGGCCGGCACTAAGTAGCAAGACGTCTCCGATCGGGCATACTCCCCGCGGTGTGCCCGACGGCGATGCCTCGTCGAACCGCGCGTGCGGAGGCGGTTCGGCGGGGCATCGTGGTCTCGTCGTCGTCTGAGGTCGCGAGCCACGCCTGGGTCTCGGCGCCCAGCTCGACGGGGTCCGGCGCGGTTGGCCCGCCCATGTCGGTCCTGATGCATCCGGGATCCACGCCGCGCGCGTCGGGAAAGCTGGCGCGGGCCTCCTGCTCCCGGCCGGAGTTCCGTGCGTGAACCACCACCTCGTGTCCGAGTTCGATCAGCTGCAGAGCCGTCTCTGCGCCGATGCCGCGGGTGGATCCCGTCACGAAGATGCGTGCCATGAGGCCTTCTTGTGTGTCACAACGTGTGCGTTGGGCTGCGCTATTGCGGTGGCACGGGTTAGCGTATGGCCCATGGGAATCACCGACGAGCTCCTCGAGTACAACGCGGCCTACGCAGCCGAGTACATCCCCGACCGTCCCCTTGCTCCGAAGCGCCACCTCGCGGTGGTGGCCTGCATGGACTCGCGGCTCGACACGTTCGCGATGCTTGGCCTCAACATTGGTGACGCGCACGTTATCAGGAACGCGGGCGGCGTGGTCACGGACGACGTGATCCGATCGCTGACCATCTCTCAGCGCAAGTTGGGCACGCGCGAGATCATCCTCATCCATCACACCGACTGCGGCGCCCTGACGTTCACCGACGACGAGCTACGCAACGAACTCCTGGACGAGACCGGCCTCAAGCCCACCTGGAGCCCCGAGTCGTTCAAGGACCTGGATGCGGACCTGCGCCAGTCGATGGCGCGTCTGCAACGCTGCCCGTTCCTGGTGGACGCAACTCAAGTGCGCGGCTTCGTGTTCGACGTGCACTCCGGGAAGCTGCGCGAGGTCGTGTAGGGCTGCCCCTCTCCTGAGACCAAAACGAAGGGCGTGACCATGCGCATGTGGGGCAAGTTCCTCAAGGCGGTGCTGAGGGGCGACTGGACGCTGTCGCCGATGTCGTGGGTTGCCGCGATCGGCGCCCTCGTCTACGTGGTGTCGCCCATCGACGTGATCCCGGAACTGTTTCTGCCGTTCATCGGCTACATCGACGACCTGGGACTGTGGGGCGTCATGTCGATCCTCGCTGCGCGCGAGAAGGGTCAGTGGGAAGAGTCGTTGCGGGACGGCTCGATCGAGGTCCGCTGACGCCGAACGCCACGGGCTGACCTGACCCATCGCGGATGGTTCTTGACACGGCCACGCGCCCGCACCATACTCAGTATGCAGAGACTGAGTACCTAGGTGGGGGAGGGGCCATGTCGGTCAAGAATGCGTTGCTCGCGCTGCTCGTCGAGGGGGAGCAGTATGGCTACGAATTGCGCGCCGGTTTTGAAGAGCGCACCGGCGGGGCATGGCCCCTCAACATCGGCCAGGTGTACACCACCCTGGATCGGCTTGAGCGCGACGGGATGGTGGAGCGCCACGAGGCCGACGCCGACCGCCAGGTGTTCTACTCGCTCACCGACGCGGGCCGCGCAGAGGCCGAGGACTGGTGGGTCACGCCCACTGGGTCGACAGGCCCCAGCAGGGACGATGTCGCGCTCAAGGTCACGCTCGCGGCCACCAGCCCCGGCGTGGACGTCCGCGCCGTCATCCAGGCGCAGCGCAAGGCGACAATGTCCACGCTCCAGGACTTGACGCGTACCAAGCGCGCCTCCGCTGATAGGGGCGATGCGTGGGAGCTGGTGGCCGACGCCATGATCTTCCGCGCCGAGGCAGAGGTGCGCTGGCTCGACCACACCGAGTCGCGGCTCTCCCAAGGCGCGAAGGCCACCGGGACTCGCAACCCTCGCTTCGCGCCCGCTCCCGTCGAGGCACCTGAGGAGGCCACGCGATGAGCAGTTCCACGGCATCGGGACCCGCGCTGCGCCTGCGCGAGGTGACCAAGACCTATCCTTCAGGCGACAGCGTCATCCACGCCTTGGATCAGGTGAGCCTCGACGTCACGAGCGGCGAGATGGTGGCCGTCATGGGGACCTCTGGTTCGGGCAAGTCGACACTGCTTGCCGTCGCGGGTGCACTCCTCACGCCCACGTCGGGAACTGTCGAGGTGGCCGGACTCGACCTCCGCAGCCTCAACCGCGGCAAGCTGGCGGCCGTGCGCCGCGANNACCGCGCGCTCGGAGGCCAGGCGCGCCCTCGCGTCGGTGGGGATGAGGCAGCGCTCCGGCGACTACCCCGACGACCTCTCGGGCGGCCAGCAGCAACGCGTCGCGATTGCCCGGGCCGTGGTGGGCACGCGTGGACTGCTGCTCGCCGACGAGCCCACGGGCGCGCTCGACTCCGTGACAGGGGACCATGTGCTGGCAGGGCTCCGGGAGCGCGCCGACGAGGGCGCGGCCGTGGTGCTCGTGACGCACGATCCGCGCCACGCCGCCTGGGCAGACCGCATCATCTACTTGACCGACGGGCGGATCGTCGACCAGTCCTCCGCTTCGCAGCCCGAGCAGTTGCTCGCCGGCGACGCGCGATGAGGATCTTCGCTCCGTGGTGGCGCACCCTCACCGCGCTGCGCCTCGCGGCACGGGAGTTGCAACGCAACCCGCGGCAGGGCGCACTGGTGGTGACGATGGTGTCCCTCGCCGGCGTAGTGCTCATGGCCGTCGGCACGGTGTTTGCGAGCCAGCAGCCGACGCCCGACGAGCAGATTCGCGCCGAGCTGGGCCAGCACCAGGCGTGGGTGAACGGGAGTGCGTTTGGCGGCCAACCGATTCAGCAGGATCCCACCGATGCCCATACGGTGGTATCTGTCGGTGATCCGTCTGAGTGGGCGGGTACGGGTGAGCCCGTCGATATCCCCTCGTTGCTGCCCCCAGGCGCTGAGGCGATTCCGGTCGCGAGTTCGGGCGGAATCGTGCAGACAGGCGACGCAGCCACCCCCGTTCAATACTTCGCTGGCAAGGTGTGGGGGCCCGAGTTTGCTGGATTGTATGACCTCACGGAAGGCGCTCCGCCGGCCGCTCCTGACGAGGTGTTGTTGTCGCCACGCGCGGCGGAGGACCTGGGCGTCGAGGTGGGTGACATCGTCACTCTGACCAACCCGGACTTGACGGCGACCGTGACGGGAATCCTCGCGAAGGACCGGGCCGCAGACAGTGAGTTCGCGGTGCTTTCCGATGCCTCCATGCTCGGCGACCGCGAGCAACTGGACGTGACCTGGTACCTGCCCGACCTGGTGCCCACGTGGGCGCAAATCCAAGAGTGGAACTCGCGTGGCGTGGTGGCGTACTCGCGCGCGGTCGCGCTGAACCCCCCGGAGGTTCTTTACGGCCCCCACACCGCAAGTGACGGGATCGCCCCAGCGATGATCGCCACGGCTGGGATTGGCCTGTTTGCCCTCGCGCTCCTGGCGGGCTCGGCCTTCTCGGTCGGCTTTCGACGTGACCGGCGCCGTCTGGCGCTCCTCGCGGCCAATGGGGCCAGCCGCGGATCACTCACCGGCGTGGGTGTGGCGACGGGATTCCTGCTGGGTCTCGTCGGTGGCGCGGTGGGGGCCGTGGTGGGCCTGGGCGCTGGCTGGGGCCTGATCACCTACATGCGCACCTTTGGCGGTCAATCGGGCGAAAACGCAGTGTGGGGCTATCACTGGAGCCCTTGGCACGGTCTCGCCGCCATCGCATTCTGCGCGCTTGCGGGCGCGCTGTCAGCGCTGATCCCGGCTTCAGCAGCCTCGCGCCTTGACGTCATGTCTGCGCTTCGCGGGGCCCGCAAACCGGCGCGGCCGAGGCGGTGGATGACCTGGGCAGGCATCGCGCTCGTGGCGGCGGGGTTGGGCCTCAGCGCACTGTCGGCCCGCATCTATGACGCGGCACTCGATCTCGTGGATACGGGTGGCGAAACCACGCGCGCGGCAATGATCCTGGTGGCGGGCTTCGCCGCGGTGTTTGCGGGGCTGGCGCTCTTGTCGGTGTCAGGGCTGCGGCTCCTTTCGCGCCTCGCCGCGCCGGGTGGTCTCGCTTTGCGTCTGGCGGCACGGGACTCCGCGCGCAACTCCGGTCGCACCGTGCCCGTCGTGGCGGCCATCGGCGCCACCGTGGCTGTTGCCACCATGCTCGTGATCGCCAACGACCTTGACGCGCAAAGTTACGGAGTGAGCCGCAGTTACATGGCGCCTTTGGGCGACGCCGTGGTGCAACTGGATGGATATCAGGGTGGCGACAGTGACCTTGCGGAACTCGAGGATTCGATCCGTGCGACCCTGCCCGATGCGACGATCACCCCGGTGGATGCGTGGCCCGGGAATGTAGACGACCCTCAGGCGGTGGTGCCAGCGCTCGCGATTGCCGAGGACCAACTATGTCCCTTCACGGGGCAGACGGCTCGCGAGCGCGCGGAGGATTCTCGCTGCCAACGGGGCCTCGATTTTGGAGCCGGAGCGTCTGTTGCGGTCGGCGGGAGTGCCGCACTGCGCGCGATCCTTGGTCACGATCCGTCTCCGGACGCGCTGGAGACCTTGAACAAGGGCGGGGTGGTGGGCTTTGATCCCGCCTTCGTGACAGACGGCGTAGCCACGATTGAGTTCTGGGACGGGGCCGCGGGAGACTACCGCCAGTCGGGCGCGATCCCTGCACACGCGCGCACTGTGCTGGCATTTTTCGCGGAGCCCGAAGGTGGTCGCACCAGTTCTTACGATGGCCTCATCTCACCGTCAACCGCAGCCGACATCGGGTACCCGGTGCAACTCAGTGGCATCTTCATTCACGACGACGGTGGGATTGACGCGCAGCAGGAAGCTCAACTGAGAGCGGTCGCGATGAGGGCCCAGGTGGGACTGTGGGTCGAGCGTGTCGAGGACCAAAACTCCTACGTGCGCGACATCGCACTCGGCGCACTCGCGGTCGTGCTCTTGGTGGCAGGCGCGAGCACCGCAGTGGCGATCGGCCTCGCGCGCTCCGACGCACGTCGGGACGACTTCACTCTCGCCTCGCTAGGTGCCTCGCCGAGTCTCGCCAGGGCCGCCGCAGGGTGGCAAGCCGCGATCATCGTGGGAACCGCGTTGGTCATCGGCATCGCGTCGGGCGTGATCGCGGCGTGGGTGTATGCCCACTCGTTGGTCTCTGTCCACTTCTCGCCCCCGTGGCTGGGGTTTCTTGCGGTGGTGATAGCCGTGCCGGCGGTGGTCGGCCTGCTCGCGGCCGCCTTTACACGGCCTGTGCGGGCCATCCACTACCGCCTGGCGGCGTAGGAACCCGCGCTACGCGACGGCGCGATCGAGGTCTA